>NZ_JAPYKP010000124.1:0-18174 GCF_037179725.1 Mesorhizobium sp. Cs1321R2N1
GGTCGGGCAAGCGATGGGCGGAGATGCCCTGCTCCTTGGCCGCGTTCATCTGCGTGGCGGCGCGGTCGCCGACGAACGCCGTGGCCGTCGCCAGTGCCGAACGCGCCTCGCCTTCCTGCGTCTTGGCCAACGTCCAGCGCAGATGCAAGAGCGTTGCTTCGGCCTTGCGAATGTCGGCCGACAGATTCTTGAAGCGGGAAGCCTGGCGCGCTTGGCGCTTCAGGCTTTCGATCTGGCTTTCCAGTTCGCCGACGACATCGTCCAGGCGTTCGAGATTTTGCTCGGCCGCCTTAAGCCGCAGTTCCGCCTCGTGGCGGCGGGTGTGCAGGCCGGAAATGCCGGCCGCCTCTTCGAGCAGCGCGCGGCGCGCCTGCGGCTTGGCCTGGATCAGTTCACCGATACGGCCCTGCCCGACCATCGAGGGCGAGCGCGCGCCGGTCGACTGGTCGGCGAACAGAAGCTGCACGTCCTTGGCGCGCGCTTCCTTGCCGTTGATGCGGTAGAGCGAGCCGGCCTCGCGCTCGATACGGCGCGACACCTGCAGTTCGTCGGCATCGTTGAAGGCTGATGGAGCCGAGCGGTCGCTGTTGTCGAGGAAAAGCGTAACTTCGGCGGTGTTGCGGGCGGGGCGCGTGCCCGAGCCGGAAAAGATCACGTCGTCCATGCCGGACGCGCGCATGTTCTTGTAGGAGCTTTCGCCCATCACCCAGCGCAGCGCCTCGACGAGGTTCGACTTGCCGCACCCGTTCGGCCCGACAATGCCGGTCAGGCCGCGTTCGATGACGAACTCGCCGGGTTCGACGAAGGACTTGAAACCAAGGAGGCGGAGGCGCGAAAACTTCATTCACGCGCCTCATACACCGGTTCCGCAAAACTGTACCGAGGTTTTGCGACAGGGCGCATAGCGCGCGAGCAGATAGAGAGGCAAGCAGCGCCGGAGCGCTGCCGCTTCGGCGCTGAGCTGATGTCAGAGCAGAGGGTCGATGATAGCCGACATTTCCTCAATCGACATCGCCCCTTTGTAGGTCTTACCGTTGATGAAGAAGGTCGGTGTCGAGTCGACCTTGAATTCATTGGCGCCACGCTTCTGGACCGATCTCACATCGTCCAGAAGTTTCTGGTCCGTCAAGCAGGCCTCGAAGGACTCCTGTGTAAAACCGGCGAGCTTGGAGATTTGCAGCAGCGCATCCTTGGTGTTGGACACGCCGACCCAATTCGCCTGCTGCCGGAACAGGACATCGACCATCGGGAAATAGTTGTCCTTGGCGCAGCGCGCCAGCATGAAACCGGCCTCGGCGCTCGGATCGAACGGGAATTCGCGCAGGATGTAACGGGCCTTGCCGGTATCGATGTACTTGGTCTTCAAATCCGGAAAGGTGGTCTCGGCGAAATGCGCGCAGTGCGGGCAGGTCATCGAGGCATATTCGACGATGGTGACCTTGGCGTCATCCTTGCCGAGCTGCTTGTCGGGCAGCGCGCCCGGCTTCATCAGTTCGGTCATGTCGACGGTGCCCTGCGCCTCCGGCACCTGGACCGCGGCGGGCGTGGCCGGCTTTGCGGGCGCCGCCGGGTCCGCGGGCTTCACATCCGCAGCCTTGGCCTGTTCGCCGGAATCGCTGCAGGCGGCGAGCAGGGCCACCGCCGGGATGGCGGCCAGCGAAGTCAGGACGTTTCTGCGAGAGAAGCTTTGGCCAAACGGGGTGCGGCTCATACGAATCACCTGATAAGAGTTGGATTTTGCAATGCAATGGCACGAAAAAGCGAGAGTTGGCGCGAATTAAGGCATCCCTGTCCCCAATCCAATCGCGAAACCTGACGAGGGTGATCACGAATGCGAGAGATTAACGACAAACCTATGACCGTTGCCAGTCATAACTAGGCTTTCCTTGCGCCCAGAATGGTCGCACCCAGCCGTTCCAGCGAGGCGCGCAGCCCGTCATCCTCGATCAAGCCGACAGTATCGGCCAATTTCGCCTTTTCCGCCGCGCTCAGCGGCCTGAGGGCAGGTTTGGGCCGGGCTCTTCCCGAGCTTACCGGCTTCTGCACGATCCTGATCCGGCCTATCGCCCTGAAACCCAGGAAGGCGTTCACCCGGTTGATGATCTCGCCGGTCTCGTGCTGCAGATGAAGCGCGGCCATGCCTTCGCAGGCGATGACCAGCACGGCCGGCTCGAACGGATCGTCTTCGTGCAGGCGGCGGGGCCACTGGATCTTTTCGGGCCGCGAGTGGATGGCCAGGCGCGGCCCGGCAATCTCTTCCCAGGACTGGACAAGACCGATCGATATGCCTGCCCGCTTGCGCAGCACCGGATCGAGGATCTCGGTGGCGAGGTCGCTCACCGGAACGGGATTGCCGAAGGGCCTTTTCCCTGCCATGTGCGTTCTCCAGCCACGACCCAGCAGATACCGGCCAGGCCAACGCAAGATCAATGGCACCAGCAGACCAGACCCGCAAGGCCCTGACCAGCAAGGCCATCTCAGACGATACGGCGTCACGCCTGCTCGCCTGGTACGACGCACATCATCGCGAATTGCCGTGGCGCGTGACGCCGCGCGAGCATGCACGCGGTGTGCGGCCCGACCCCTACCGCATCTGGCTGTCCGAAGTGATGCTGCAGCAGACCACCGTCGAAGCGGTGAAATCCTATTTCCGCGCCTTTGTCGAGAAATGGCCCGACGTCGAAGCGCTGGCAGCGGCGCCGACCGAGGATGTGATGAAAGCCTGGGCGGGGCTCGGCTATTACTCCCGCGCCCGCAATCTCAAGGCCTGTGCCGATCTGGTGGCGGCACGCGGCGGCCGGTTTCCAGATACCGAGACCGAACTTCGAGAATTGCCGGGGATCGGCGCCTATACGTCGGCGGCCATCACGGCAATCGCCTTCGACCGTCCCGCGGCGGTTGTCGACGGCAATGTCGAACGCGTCATCTCAAGGCTGTTTTCGATCACGACGCCGCTGAGCGAAGCCAAGACCGAGATACGAGCCCATGTCGAGCGCATGGTGCCGGCGACAAGGCCCGGCGACTTCGCCCAGGCGATGATGGATCTCGGCGCGACGATCTGCACGCCGCGCCGGCCGCGCTGCATGCTGTGCCCGCTGCGCGAGGACTGCAGCGCCGTCATTGCAGGCGACCCCGAGAATTTCCCGGTGCGGCTGCCAAAAGCCGACAAACCGCTGCGGCGCGGCGCGGCTTTCGTGGCCACACGTGAGGACGGCGCCATTCTTTTGCGCAAGCGGCCGGAAAAGGGCCTGCTTGGCGGCATGACGGAAGTGCCGACCACCGCCTGGACGGCGCGGGCGGACGGAGCCACCACGCAAGCGGCGGCGCCCTTTCCTGGCAACTGGCTGGGCGCCGGAAAAATCACGCATGTCTTCACCCATTTCGCGCTCGAACTCGAAGTCTTTCGCGCCCACATCAAAGGTGATGCACCGGCAGGGTATTTCTGGTCGCCGGCCCATGAGATTTCAGGCGAGGCGCTGCCCACTGTCATGAAAAAGGCAATCGAGACTGCGATACCCGGCGCGACGAAAAAGCCGTCGCCATTGAGTGCAAAGAGGCCCCATGACTGAAATCCGCCACATCGTTTTCGACATCGGCCGCGTGCTGATCCATTACGATCCGAACATTCCGTTCAGCCGCCTCATTCCCGATGCCGAAGAGCGAAAGTGGTTCTTCGACAATGTCTGCACGCATGACTGGAACATCGAACAGGATCGCGGCCGGACGTGGGAAGAGGCCGAAGCGCTGCTGATCGCGGAGCATCCCGAGCACGCCGAAAACATCCGCAATTTCCGCCGCCACTGGCACGAGATGGTTCCGCATGCCTATGACGACAGCGTCGCCATCATGCTCGGCCTGATCGACAGCGGCCACGATGTGACGATGCTGACCAACTTTGCCTCCGACACGCTGGCAGAAGCGCGCGAACGCTTCGATTTCCTCGATCGTCCGCGCGGCGTCACCATTTCCGGCGAGATCGGCAAGATAAAGCCGGACCGCGGCATTTACGACCACCACGTGGCCGCGTTCGGCCTCGAACCGTCGGCGACACTGTTCATCGACGACAGCCAGAAAAATGTCGACGGCGCCAAGGCCGCCGGCTGGCAAGCGGTGCTGTTCACCGATGCCAGTACGCTTCAGGCAGATCTTGAACGCTTTGGAATCAAGGCGTGATCTCTATCGCTTGCGGCGATCCGTTGAGAGTTTGAATCAACGAATATGATGCAAGCGGCAGGGGGTCAGCCCCCTGCCAGTTCCATGCCGAGGCGGGCGATGCGACGCAGTTCGTCGATCGGGGTCAATCCGCCGCTGCGCTCATAATGCCAGAAGGTCCAGCCGTTGCAGGCGTCCAGCCCCTGCACCTCGGCGCCGATCTTGTGGATCGAGCCGGCGCTGTCGCCGATCGCCACCGTGCCATCGGCGCGAACCTTGGCGGCCCAGCGCTTCTTGGCGTCGTAGAGCGTGGCGCCGGGCGTCACCAGCCCAGTGTCGATCAGGCTGACGAAGGCGACGCGCGGCTCGGCGCGTTTGCCGGTAAGCACGGTAAGATCCGCTTCGTCGAATGGCCGCACGGCATTGATGCGCTCATTGGCGGCGTCGATATAGGCCTGCTCGCGCTCGATGCCGACGAAGTGGCGGCCGAGGCGCTTGGCCACGGCACCCGTCGTACCGGAGCCGAAGAACGGGTCGAGCACGACGTCACCCGGCTTGGTCGAGGCCATCATGATACGGGCAAGCAGCGCCTCGGGCTTCTGCGTCGGATGCAGCTTGTCGCCATTGTCGTTCTTCAGGCGCTCGCCCCCGGTGCAGATCGGGAACAGCCAGTCGGAACGCATCTGGATATCGTCGTTCGACGCCTTCAGCGCTTCATAGTTGAAGGTATAGCCCTTGCCCTTCTGATCGCGGGAGGCCCAGATCATCGTCTCATGCGCGTTCTGGAAGCGGCGGCCGCGGAAATTCGGCATCGGATTGGTCTTGCGCCAGACCACGTCATTGAGGATCCAGAAGCCGAGATCCTGCATCTTGGCGCCGACCCGGAAGATGTTGTGGTAGGAGCCGATGACCCAGATCGTGCCGTTGGGCTTCAGCACGCGGCGCGCCGCCAGCAGCCAGGCGCGGGTGAAGGCGTCATAGGCCTCAAAACTCTCGAACTGGTCCCAGTCGTCATCGACCGCGTCGACCTTGGACTGGTCGGGACGGTGCAGATCGCCGTCCAGCTGCAGATTGTAGGGCGGATCGGCAAAGATGACGTCGATCGACTTTTCCGGCAGGCGGTCAAGGGCCGCGACGCAGTCGCCTTTCAGGATGGTGTCCAGCCATTCGGACTGCTGGGGAGCGTGGGAGAGCTCGTCGAGAAGACGCACGGCTGACATTTTTACACCCAAGGCACGCGTTACTGTTTACTCCCCGTTATGGTTACCGATCAGCGTAAATATTCGGTGAAGGCGCGCGGATGGCCACCAGATTTGCGAAGGTCCGGCCGTTGGTGTATGCCGCGCCGCTTGGGCCCTGAGTGGCCATCCCCTCCATCCTCCATCGTCCGGATCACCATGCCTCAGCCAGATCTTGTCATCTTCGATTGCGACGGCGTGCTCGTCGATTCCGAAATCATCGCCGCGCGGGTCGAGGCCGAATTGATCACCCTGGCCGGATATGAAATCTCGGCGGAGGAGATTGCCGAAACCTATGCCGGCCTGACCTTCAAGGACATCCTGATCCGGATCGAGGAGAAGTCCAAAATCCCGTTTCAGGTGTCGCTGATCGATCGCGCCGAGGAACTGGTCGACCGCAAACTGCGCAGCGACGTGCGTGCCATCGAGGGTGTGCGCGAAGCGGTCGCCTCGGTCACGGCGCAGCGCTGCATCTGCTCCAATTCACGTTCGGAGCGGATCGAGTTCATGCTGGAGAAGGTGCATCTGCTGCCATTCTTCGCCGGGCGCATCTTCTCGGCGATGGAGACGCCGACCGGAAAGACCAAGCCGGCTCCGGACGTGTTCCTGCATGCCGCCGAAAAGCTCGCCGCCAACCCGGCGAACACCTTCGTCATCGAGGATTCCGTGCACGGCGTCACCGGCGCCAAGGCCGCCGGCATGCGCGTGATCGGTTTTACGGGCGCCAGCCACAGCTATCCCGGCCATGCCGATGCCCTGACGGAGGCCGGTGCCGAAACGGTGATCCGCCGCTGGGCGGAGTTGAAAAGCGTGATCGCGGCGCTGTCGGAATGGTCGGAAGACGCTTAGGGCGGCTCGCCGGAAACTCTGCTCGCGAAGATTTTCCAGCGCATCCGCTTAGCCGGTGTCGTTCCCGAAGCGTGTCCGGCGGCTCGCGGTAGAAAGGTCCGAACTCAGAAAAACCCGGAGTGGCCATCGAAGTTTGGTGACGAGCCTACGCGCGCGTCGTCAGAGTCGAGAGTTGGTCAGTGTCATAGCGATTTCGCAGATCGGCGAGCGCTTTTGGATCCGGCGCCCCCCGCGCCGCGAGGCTGGCGAGCTCTTCGAAATAATGCTCATGGCCAGGCGGAGAAACGGTCATCAGCACGCGAGCCGGTTTCTCGCTGACATTGGTGATGTTGTGCGGCACCCCCGGCGGGATGAACAGAAAGGTTCCAGGCGTCGCGCGGATCGTCTCGTCGCCGAAATGCCATTCACACTCGCCGTCGAGCAGATAGAAGGTCTCCTCCTGCACCCGGTGCACATGCCGCCCGGTGGCAAACTGCGGCGGGATCGTCCAATCGAACATGCTGGTGTGCCTGGTATTCTCGCCGGTTACCAGGAAAGCCATGGGATGACCACGCAGCATGACGCCCTTCTTCTCATCGGGCCTGCGGATGAAGGCATTGGCGCTCATATGACCCTCCTTTGGCTGGGCGCATGCTTTTAACAAGCATTTGGCCAACATCGGCCGTTCGTGGCGGAAAGTCATGAATCCGTTCCCAAAAATTTGCTAAAAGACTCTGATGACCGTAAGGGGCGACCTCTACCAGTTCGGCCCGTTCCGCCTCGATCCGGAGGTGGGCATTCTTTTTTGCTGGGGTGAGCCGACCATACTTGGGCAACGCGCCGTCGCGCTGCTGCGCCTGCTGATCCAGAATGCGGGCGTTCCCGTATCCAAGGACGCGCTGATCGAGGCCGGCTGGGGCGGATTGGCGGTTGCCGATAACAATTTGACGGTTCAGATCGCAGCCTTGCGCCGCGTCCTGGCCGACACAGCGAATGTCGAGAGCTGGATCGAAACATTGCCGCGCCGCGGCTATCGCTATGTCGGCCCGGCTGTCACCATGAATGTTCCTGATACTTCGGCCGCCGTCCGTGCCGCGTCGGCACCGACTTTGCCTGAAAAGCCTTCCATCGCGGTCCTGCCGTTCTCCAACTTGACCGGCGATCCGCAGCAGGAATACTTTGCCGATGGAATGGTGGACGACATCATCACAGGCCTGGCACGCATCAAGTGGTTGTTCGTCATCGCCCGAAATTCGACCTTCACCTACAAGGGTCGCGTCGTAGACGTGAAGCAGGTCGGTCGCGAGCTTGGCGTTCGCTATGTCCTCGAAGGCAGTGTGCGCAAGGCCGCCGGTAATGTGCGCGTTACCGGGCAGATGATCGATGCATCGACCGGTGCGCATGTATGGGCCGAGCGCTACGACCGCAGCTCCGAAGACGTCTTTGCGCTTCAAGACGAGATCGCGCTGTCGGCGGTGGGCGCAATTGCGCCCAGCGTGCGGAAAGCCGAAATCGAACGTGTCAGGCGGAAGCGGCCTGACAGTCTCGATGCCTACGATCTCGTGCTGCAAGCCCAGCCCGACGTCGATTCAGGCATGCCGAGGCAGGTGACCAGAGCGCTGCTGCTTCTTGACCGCGCTATCGCGCTCGAACCGACTTATGCGCTGGCACATGGCAATGCCGCGATGTGCCACCATTGCCTGTTTCTTCGCGCCGGGCTGCAGGAGATCCACCGTGCGTCTTCGATCCGGCACGCCCGGTCTGCCATTGTCCATGGCCAGGACGATGCGCTCGCGCTGACCTGGGCCGGCTTTTCCATCGGAATGGATGCGCACGATCGCGCCGCTGCATTCGCCGCATTGGAAGCCGCCCTCGCCATCAGCCCGTCATCGGCGCTGACCTACATTCTTGGCAGCGTCATCCTCGGATGGAGCGGCGAAGCTGAGCGCGCGATAGAATGGAGCGAGCAGGGTATGCGGCTTAGTCCGTTCGATTCGTGGACTTGGGCGGCATTTGACGCTCAAGCAATGAGCCATTTGCTGCGCGGTCGTTACGAAGAAGCTTGCCGTGCGGCCTACAAGTCCGTTCAAGCCAACCCGGCGCACAGTATCACTTATGTGCAACTGGCCGCCGCGCTGGCCAACCTGGACCGGTTGGATGAAGCGAAGGTGGCCGCCACTCGCGTGCTCGAGCTTCAGCCTGGCTTTCGCTACAGCCGCCAGTTCGCAGGCGTGAACTGCGCGCCGGCACTCGCGGAGGCTCTCGGAAGCGCACTACGGCGCGCAGGACTGCCCGAGTAACTCGACGGACTGCATGGGGTTGGCCAGCGACGCGGCCGTTGTCCCCTGCATGTGACGATGCGCCTCGGCAAACTTGCCGCGAGCGCCTGGGCTTCGTTCAGTTCGTTGCCGTGGCTTTCTTCCTCTTGCGCTTCGGCTTGTCGGTCGTTGCCTTGGGCGCGGTTTCATCATAACCGGCATAGGCCTGATAGTCCGCGGCCGTCGGCGCCGGTACGACGATATTGGAATCGGTGAAGACAAACTGGGTGGCGACCGAGGGATCGGTCACCTGAACCTGATACTGGTGGATCTGCGAATAAAGTACATCGGTGCCATGCATGACCGCCGTGCGGATTGGCATGGTGATGGTGCCCGGCGTGAACTTCGGTCCGGGTACGATCTTGCCGGCGACCGCGATTTTCATCGTCAGTTGCCCGTCGGCACGGCTGCAATCGCGGGTCACGTCGCTGATCGACGCCTGATAAATGATCCTCGCCGAATCGTCGGGCGGCGTAGCAGCGGCGGCGTCGGCCGCAGCCTGGGCCGCGGCATCCGCAGCCGCGTCGCCGGTCTTCTTGAGCTTCGGCTTGGGCTTCTGGACCTCGTTGACATAGGTATTGAAGAACGCCGTGCCATCGCGCACCGTCACCCTCGGGCAATAGGCGTTCAGCTGGCTGGCCAGCACCTTGGGATCCTGTGGCGGCGGAGGCGCCGTCGGGTCCTTCTTGCCGAAGCCGAGGTTCAGGATGCCATTGTCGCCTGATTGGCAGCCGGCGGCGGCAAGCATAAAGCCCGTGAGCGCAAGACCCGCCAAAAAACGACCACTTGATATACGAAACGCCATGAAACTGCACTTCCCTCTCGCAAAGCTGGTGACGTATATCAACCGCGCGGCAAAAATGCGACTAGAGCCGGTGCAGAAATTAACCACCTTGTGGTGAACGGAAAAACCAGGCGGCAAACGGATCTGTGACATGCATTATGTGAGTACCCGCGGGGAAGCGCCCGCGCTTGGATTTTCCGACGCCATCCTGGCTGGGCTGGCGCGCGATGGCGGGCTCTATGTGCCGCGCGAATGGCCGCGCTTCTCGGCAGCCGACATCCGCGCCATGCGCGGCCTTGCCTATCCCGACCTCGCCATCCGCGTGTTGACGCCGTTTCTGGGCGGCGAGATCGCCGCGCCGGTCTTCGAGCGCCTCGTCCGCGAAGCCTATGCCACCTTCCGCCATGAGGCTGTCTGCCCGTTGGTGCAGACCGGCGCCAACACTTTTGTCCTCGAACTCTTTCATGGGCCGACACTGGCGTTCAAGGACGTGGCGATGCAGTTGCTTGCCCGGTTGATGGACCATGTGCTTGCCGAACGCGGCCAGCATGCGACCATCGTCGGCGCCACGTCGGGCGATACCGGCGGCGCGGCCATCGATGCCTTTGCCGGGCGCAGCCGCACCGACATCTTCATCCTTTTTCCGCACGGCCGCGTCTCGCCGGTGCAGCAGCGGCAGATGACAACGTCGTCGGCTGAAAATGTCCATGCGCTGGCGATCGAGGGCAATTTCGACGATTGTCAGGGCCTGCTGAAGGATATGTTCAACGATCACGGCTTCCGCGACCGGGTGTCGCTGTCGGGGGTCAATTCGATCAACTGGGCGCGAATCATGGCCCAGATCGTCTATTATTTCTCCTCGGCGCTGTCGCTCGGCGCGCCGGACAGGCCGGTGTCGTTCACGGTGCCGACCGGCAATTTCGGCGATATTTTCGCCGGCTACGCCGCCAAGAAGATGGGCCTGCCGATCGAACGGCTGGTCATCGCCACCAACGACAACGACATATTGGCACGCACCTTCGCGACCGGCGAATACCGCACCAAGGGGGTCTTTGCGACCACCTCGCCGTCGATGGACATCCAGGTTTCCTCGAATTTCGAACGCCTGCTGTTCGAGGCGTCGAACCGCGACGCGGCGACCGTTCGACGTTACATGGCAGGCCTCAAACAATCGGGCGCCTTCACCATCGAAGCCGCGGAAATCGACGGGATGCGGTCCGAATTCGATGCCGGCCGCGCTGACATGGACGAGGTCGCCGCCACCATTCGCTCGACGCTGGCAAACAGCAACTACCTGCTCGATCCGCATACGGCGGCAGCCATGCACGTGGCGGCGGGCAAGGCTGGCGCGGTGCCGATGGTGGTGCTGGGCACCGCCCATCCGGCGAAATTCCCGGCCGCCGTCGAGGCCGCCAGCGGGGTCTCGCCCGCCCTGCCCGCATGGCTGGGGGGATTGATGACATTTGAGGAAAAATACACGGTACTTCCATCCGACCTCAAAATGGTGGAAGATTACGTCAGCCGCCGCGCGCGGGCGGCGCGTTAAGGAGTACGAGCCATATGGGTGTTGAGGTAAGCCGTCTGTCGAACGGCCTGACAGTCGCCACCGAAACCCTTCCAAGTATCGAATCGGTTGCCTTGGGTGCCTGGGTCAAGTCGGGTGCCCGCAATGAACGCGAAGAAGAGCATGGCATGGCCCATTTGCTCGAGCACATGGCGTTCAAGGGGACGAAGCGGCGAAGCGCCTTTGAGATCGCCTCGGAAATCGAGGACGTCGGCGGCGAGATCAATGCCGCCACCAGCGTCGAGACCACATCCTACTACGCCAGGGTGCTCTCCGACGATGTGCCGCTGGCCGTCGACATCCTGTCCGACATCCTGCAGGAGTCCGAATTCGACCCGCAGGAACTCGAGCGCGAGCAGCATGTCATCCTGCAGGAGATCGGCGCCGCCCACGACACGCCAGACGACATCGTCTTTGACCGTTTCACCGAGACGGCCTTCCGCCACCAGACCATTGGCCGCTCGATCCTGGGCACGCCCGAAACCGTAAAATCCTTCACTTCCAAGCAGTTGCACGATTTCATCGAACGCCAGTATGGCGCCGAGCGGATGGTGATCGTGGCCGCGGGCGACATCAAGCACGACAAGTTCGTGCGCGAGGTCGAAAACCGGCTCGGCGGTTTCCGCAGCAAAGCCGACGGCACCATTCCGCAATACGCGCAATATGTGGGCGGGGATTTCCGCGAGGACCGCGACCTGATGGACGCGCAGATCGTGCTGGGCTTCGAGGGCCGCGCCTACCATGTGCGCGATTTCTACGCATCGCAGGTATTGTCGATGATTCTCGGCGGCGGCATGTCATCGCGTCTGTTCCAGGAAGTTCGCGAGAAACGCGGTCTCTGCTACTCGGTCTATGCCTTTCACTGGGGCTTTTCCGACACGGGCATATTCGGCGTCCATGCCGCCACTGGGCAAAGCGACATCGCCAAACTGGTGCCCGTCATCGTCGACGAGTTGCAGAAGGTCGGCGACAGCATCCTGCAGGAAGAACTCGACCGTGCACGCGCGCAGTATCGCGCCGGGCTGATCATGTCCGCCGAAAGCCCGGCCAGCCGCGCCTCGCAGATCGCGCGGCAACTGCTCCTTTTTGGCAGGCCGATCGCAAAGGAAGAGCTGATGGAGCGGCTGGCGGCGCTGACGATCGAGCGCCTGACCGATCTGTCGTCGCGGATGTTCTCGACCAAGCCGACGCTTACCGCTGTCGGGCCCGTGGGTACGCTGGCGCCATACGAGGCGATCCTTGATTCGCTTCCGGGCACGCAGGCCACGGCCCGCAGGCTCGCCGTCTAAGTCCCCAGCGCCGTGTTCGCGCTCCCTTTCTTTCGCCGTGACCTGCCGGCACTGAAGGGCAACCTGGTCACGCTGCGCGTGCCGTTCACCAACGACTACCGCGAGTGGTCGACGGTGCGCGGCGAAAGCCGGGCGTTCCTGGAGCCGTGGGAGCCGCGCTGGACCCCGGACGAACTCGATCGCACGGCATGGCGCCTGCGCATCAGCCGCTATCGCGAGGACTATGCGCAGGGAACCGCGATCGCCTTCTTCATCTTCGAGAAGTCGAGCGGCAAGCTCGCGGGCGGCATCACGCTCGGCAACATACGCCACGGCGTCTCGCAAAGTGGCCATGTCGGCTACTGGATCGGCGAGCGCTTCGGCGGCCGCGGCCTGATGGCCGACACGGTCAAGGTGGTGGCCCGCTTCGCCTTCGATACGCTGAGGTTGCACCGGATCGAAGCCGCCTGTATTCCCGACAATATCAGGTCGATCCGCGTGCTTGAAAAAGCCGGATTCCGGCGCGAAGGACTTCTGCGATCCTATCTCAGGATCAACGGCCTCTGGCAGGACCACTACCTCTACGCCCGGATCGCCGACGATCCGCCGGGCGCTGGAACGAAGGACTGATTTTGACGAATTTCCTGCGAAACGGGCCGCTGTTCGCCTTTCTGCTGGCGACGATGCTGACGCTGTGCGCCGCTTCGTCGGCCTTTGCCGTCGAACCCATCAAGATTGCCCGCGACGATGTCGCGCTCGACCTTTCGCGCGCCGTCGAGATCTACCGCAACCAGGGTGAGAACTTCCAGGTGTCGACCGCGCCCGGGCCGGACGGCATCGTGCGGCGCATCGAGGTCGAGGCCAACGATGCCCGCTCGACCGGCGACTGGGCGGTTTTCGCGCTCGCCAACACTACCGACCAGCAGCTCGACAGGCTGATCGTCGCGCCGCATTTCCGGCTGGTCAATTCCGGCATCTTCTGGCCGGATCTGGGCTCGACGCGCATCGCAGCCATCACGCCCAGCGAAGGCTTCGCGCTCGACCGCCAGACCAGCCCCGACGCCGACGTGTTCCGGGTGACGTTGAACCCCGGCACGGTGATCACCTTCATCGCCGAGCTTGCGTCGCCGAAGCTGCCGCAGGTCTACCTCTGGGATCCGGAATCCTACAAGGACTCGGTCAATTCCTACACGCTGTTTCGTGGCATCGTCATCGGCATCGCAGGCCTTCTGGCGCTGTTCCTGACCATATTGTTCGTCGTCAAGGGGACGTCGATGTTCCCGGCGACGGCGGCCCTTGCCTGGGCGGTGCTTGCCTATATCTGCGTCGATTTCGGCTTCCTCAACAAGGTCATCGAGATTTCGCCCGGCAACGAGCAAATGTGGCGAGCCGGAACGGAGGTGGCGCTGGCGGCGACCTTCGTGGTCTTCCTGTTCGCTTATCTCAACCTCAACCGATGGCATGGCCATTTCAGCTATGGCGCCCTGGTCTGGATTCTGGGCCTGCTGCTGATCGCCGGCGTCGCCATCGTCGATCCGGCGGTTGCCGCCGGCATTGCCCGCATCTCGTTTGCCGCCACGGCGCTGACCGGGCTCGGCCTGATCATCTTCCTCGGTATTCGTGGTTATGACCGAGCGATCATGCTGGTGCCCAGTTGGGTCATGGTGCTGTTATGGCTATGCGGATCGTGGATGGCGATCACCGGCATGCTCGACAACGACATCGCCCAGCCGGCGCTTGGCGGCGGGCTGATCCTGATCATCCTGCTGATCGGCTTCACCGTCATGCAGCACGCCTTTGCAGGCGGTGCGCTGCATCAGGGGCTGTTCTCCGATCTCGAGCGACAGGCGCTGGCCGTCGCCGGGTCGGGCGATACGGTGTGGGACTGGGACGTGCTGCGCGACCGCGTGGTGACCAAACCGGATGTCAGCATCCAGCTCGGCCTTGCCCCCAACAGCCTGGGCGGTGCCGCCCGCAACTGGCTGCCGGTGCTGCATGCCGATGACCGCGACACGTTCCGCACGACGCTCGACGTGGTGCTCGAACACCGCCGTGGCAAGGTGGCGCAGAATTTCCGCCTGCGCGGCGCCGACGGGCACTATCATTGGTTTGCCCTGCGTGCGCGCCCGGTCATCGGGTCGGACGGCGAGGTGATCCGCTGCGTCGGCACCATGGTCGACGTCACCGAACAGAAGAAATCCGAGGAGCGGCTGCTGCACGACGCCGTGCACGACAATCTGACCGGCCTGCCGAACCGCGAATTGTTCATGAACCGGCTGGAGGCGATCATCTCGATCGCCCGCACCGAAGAGAAGGTGCGGCCGACCGTCTTCGTGATCGACATCGACCGCTTCAAGCAGGTCAATGACGGGCTCGGCATCTCGGCCGGCGACACCATCCTGCTTACCATAGCGCGGCGCCTGCACCGGCTGTTGAAGCCGAAGGATTCACTGTCGCGCTTCGCCGGCGACCAGTTCGCGCTGATGCTGCTGTCCGAGCAGGATCCCGCCCGCATCGCCGGCGTGGCCGATGCGATCAAGCATGCGATCAACAATCCGATCACCTTTGCCAAGCGCGAGATCGTGCTGACCGCCTCGATCGGCCTGATCACCTGGACCTCGGCGCAGACCTCGGCCGAGGACATGGTCAAGGATGCGGAGCTCGCCATGCATCAGGCCAAGCGTTTCGGCGGCGACAGGATCGAGCCGTTCCGGCCGGCTTTCCGCACAGTCGGCACCGACCGTCTGCAGTTCGAATCCGACCTGCGTCGCGCCATCGAACGGCGCGAATTCACGCTGGCCTATCAGCCGATCGTGCGCCTGGAAGACGGCAGCGTCGCCGGCTTCGAAGCGTTGCTGCGCTGGGACCATCCACGCCGCGGCATGATCCCGCCGGCCGATTTCATCCCGGTTGCCGAAAGCTGCGGGCTGATCGTGCAGCTTGGGCTGTTTGCCATGCAGCAAGCAGCCGAGGATCTCGCAGGATGGCAAAAGCAGATCGGCGACGCGCCGCTGTCGGTCTCGGTCAACCTGTCCAGCCGCCAGCTCATCCGCCGCGACCTCGTCAGCGATGTGCGTTCCGTGATCGCGCGCGCCAATTTGAAGCCGCGCTGCTTCCGGCTCGAACTCACCGAATCCCTGGTCATGGACAATCCCGAGCAGACGGCCCACGTACTGACCAAGCTGAAGCAGCTCGGCATCGGCCTGTCGCTGGACGATTTCGGCACCGGCTATTCATCGCTCGCCTATCTGACGCGGTTCCCGTTCGACACCATCAAAATCGACAAGAGCTTCGTCGACGACAGCACGCCAAAACGCGCGGTGCTGCTCAAATCCATGGTCAACATGGCGCATGAGCTCGGCCTGTCGGTGGTCGCCGAAGGCATATCAGACGAGCGCGATGCGCTGGAGCTGCGCCAGATGGGCTGCGAATATGTGCAGAGCTTCATGTTCGGCGCGCCGATGCCGGGCGACCAGGTGCTGAAGACGCTGAAGGAGCAGTATCCGCTGACCCAGGCCTGAGAGAATCTCAGGCGTGGCCGGCAGCCAGGCTGAGATGGGCGAGATCGATGCCGATCGAGGCGAGAATCCGGTCGTATTTGCGCTCGATATCGGCGTCGAACAGCAATTCCGGCGTCGCCGGGCAAGTCAGCCAGCCATTTTCGGCGATCTCGGTTTCCAGTTGGCCGGCGCCCCAACCCGAATAGCCGAGCGCCATCAGCGCGCGGCGCGGCCCTCGGCCTGACGATATCGCCCGCAATATGTCGACGGTCGCAGTCAGGCAGATGTCGTCGGAAACGGTGAGCGAGGAGTCCACGCGGTAGTCGCCCGAATGCAGGACGAAGCCCCGGCTGCGGTCGACAGGTCCGCCATTGCGTACGACGAAATCGCGCGCCTGCGCCGGAAGACGGATCGCCTCCAGCTCGTTCATGATGCCGAGCTGCACCAAAAGGTCCGGAAACAGCATCTGCTGCGTCTGGTTGATGATCAGGCCCATCGCGCCCTCATCGCTGTGGGCGCAGATGTAGATGACCGAGCGCGTGAAACGGTCGTCCTTCATGCCAGGCATGGCAATCAGGAATTGATCGTCGAGAAAGCCGCGTCCGGCGGCTGTCTTCTTGTGGCGCAACAAATCCATGCCAGGGAGCGTAACGCGTTTCCCGGGCGCCGAAAAGATGCACAGTACCGGATTCGACCAAAGCCCACATTGCGGGGCCGGCCTTGGCTTGCCCGCGAAGGTCACGCAAATATGATATCAGCAAGGGCCATGAAATCATTGCGCGGCCACGAAGGGACGATCAAATCATCGCCATGCAAAGCTTGAAAATCCTGTTGCTCGGTACTGCCATCGGATCGGCGGCCGCCCTCCCCGCCACCGCCTCCTCATCCGCCTGGTACAACAGCGAAGGCGGCAAGGTGCGGCTTGTGACCAGCGGCAAGCCGGACGACGCCGGCCGCATCCAGGGTGTTCTCGATATCGCGCTCAAACCCGGCTGGAAGACTTACTGGCGCGACCCGGGTGACGCAGGTGTGCCGCCGCAGCTGGACATTTCGGCCAGCACCAATATTGCCGATGCGACACTGTCGTTTCCCGCACCGCAGCGCCACGACGATGGTTATGGCAAATGGGCCGGCTACAACTATCCGGTTTCGCTGCCGGTGACGTTCACGCTGGCGACGCCGGGCCAGCCGGCCGTCATCGATGCCGACATTTTTCTCGGCATTTGTGAAACCATCTGCATCCCGGTGCAGACACGGCTGAGCGTCGACCCAGCTTCCGATCCCGACAATGCCGACGACGCGGCATTGGTAAAGGCGAGTTTCACGGCATTGCCGGCACCTGCAAAACCCGATTTTGGCGTCAAGGTGCTGCCGGGCGATCACGAAACGCTGGTTGTCGAGGCGAGCTTCCCTGGCGATCCGCAGGCAGCGGATTTCTTCGTCGCCGGCGAGCGCGATTATATGTTCGGCACCTCCTCCCGCGCGGAAAAAGACGGCAAGTTGGTCTTCACCGTGCCGATCCTCGATCGCCCCTCGACGACGCCGACGGACGGCGGGCTCCACTACACGCTGACGAGTTCGGCGGGCGCGGTCGAAGGGCTGCTGCCTTTCCCTTGAAGCGCGTCGTATTGAAACGAACCCGTACCATGCGCTCCAAGGTCATCTCCTTGTACATGTCGTTAGCCCAAAACCGCTGCGCACTTTTGGGCGACATGTACTGAAGCTACTGCCGCGATGGTTGCGGGAAGCCACCGAGTTCGCTAGGCAAGCACGCGTCCTTCCCATTCCCCAAGCGAGGAACTCATGACCATCTCCGTTGGCGACAAGCTGCCCGAGGCGACCTTCAAGACCATGACGGCCGACGGCGCGAAGCCGATCACGTCGGCCGAGATTTTTCCGGGCAAGAAAGTGGTGCTGTTCGGCGTTCCCGGCGCCTTCACGCCGACCTGCAGCAATAACCATCTGCCCGGCTATCTCGAGAACCATGACGCGATCCTGGCGCGTGGCGTCGACACCATCGCAGTCGTTTCAGTCAACGACGTCCACGTCATGGGCGCCTGGGCGCGCTTCACCGGCGGCGAAGGCAAGATCCTGTTCCTCGCCGACGGCAATGGCGATTTCGCCAAGGCGGTCGGTCTTGACGCGGACTACTCCGGTGGCGGCATGGGCCTGCGCTCGAAGCGTTTTTCAATGATTATCGACGACGGCAAGGTCACCGCGCTCAATGTCGAGACCAAACCCGGTGTCGATGAGTCAGGCGCGGCTCATATTCTCGGCCAGCTCTGAGCTTCGACGGCCGGTCAGGCGAGGCCGCAACGGCTGGCCTCGCCCGACATGCGGCTGCGCTCCAGAACTGCCGGCTCCCGGAGGGGATTCCAACATGTTTGATATCTTCTGGCGCGCTATCGCGATCGGCGTCGGCGCTACCGTTCTGATGGATATCTGGGCGTTCTTCCTGCACAAGGCGTTTGGCCAGCCACGGCCGAACTGGGGGCCGGTCGGGCGCTGGGTCTGGCACCTCG
>NZ_JAPYKP010000125.1:0-18124 GCF_037179725.1 Mesorhizobium sp. Cs1321R2N1
ACCCGCGTCGCCATGCTGGCGCCGATGGTCGTCGCGCTCGGCCTGATGGCGCGCCGCGGGAGCAGCGACCAGTCGGCGGCGAGACCGCCCATGCCATGGTTCGTCGCCGCCTTTGTCGCCGTCGTGGCGCTGAACAGCCTTGTCGCGATACCGGCCGAAGTGAAGCAGGCCATAGTGCTCGCCACCACCATCATGCTGACCATGGGACTGGCCGCCATGGGCCTGCAGGCCGACATTTCGCAGCTGCGCTCGCGCGGCCTGCGCCCGCTGGCGCTCGCCTTCTGCGCCTTCCTGTTCATCGGCTGCTTCAGCCTGATGCTGGTGAAATTGGCCTGAGACCCCGGTTCCTACGCATGAGGGCACACGGGCACAAGGCATCTGTCAAAACAAGGGCTTAGTGGGCCTTAGCTGCCTCTGTTTGTGAGCCGGATTCAATCCACAAACGAACTCGCCGCGACATAGATCGCCGCCAGCGCCTCGATGCCGGCCTGGTCGGCACTGTCGAAACGGCCGGGCGTCGGGCTGTCGAGGTCGAGCACGCCGAAGACGCCCTCCTCGTCTTCCAAAAGCACCACCAGCTCGGAGCGCGAGGCGGCGTCGCAGGCGATGTGGCCGGGGAAATCATGCACGTCCTTGATCAGCATCGAGGTGCCGAGCTCGACCGCCGTTCCGCATACGCCCTTGCCCACCGCGATGCGCACGCAGGCCGGCTTGCCCTGGAAGGGGCCCAGCACCAGTTCCTCGTCCGATGCCAGGAAGTAGAAGCCGGCCCAGTTGAGGTCGGGCACCATCTGGAAGATCAGCGCCGAGGTGTTGGCGGCGTTGGCGATCGAGTCGTGCTCCCCCTCGAGCAGCGCCTTCAATTGCTTGGCGAGGTCACGATAGAACGCGGCCTTGTCTGAGGTATCGATGGCCTGGGCCGCAAACATGACTTGCCTCCGAACTGAGAATCGCGGTTCCGTTCGATCGGTTGCCAAATCGGGCAAAGCCCAAATCGGGCAAAGCTTTGCACCAACGGCCCACGGAAATAGTCTAGCGTGAATCCCAACCCCGGCGAAAGCCTCAAGATCAGGATAGCCGCCGCCGTCATACTCAACAGGTCGGGCCTGAAAAGGTGGCCTCCATGAACCACCTTTCGCAGTCCGGGCTGGATCTTAGTAGCCGCCACCGCCCGCCGGTGCCGCATCCTTCGGCGGGACGTCGGTGATCATCGCTTCGGCGGTGATCAGCAAGGCCGCGATCGAGCCGGCGTCCTGCAATGCCGTGCGCACCACCTTCGCCGGGTCGACGATGCCGGCCTTGATCATGTCGACATAAACCTCGTTCTGGGCGTCGAAGCCCTGATCGTGGTCCTTGCTGTCGGCGAGCTTGCCGACAACGATCGAGCCCTCGACGCCGGAATTCTCGGCGATCTGGCGGATCGGCGCCTCAAGCGCGCGAAGCACGATGGAGATGCCGGCGGTGATATCGGCGTTGGCGCCATTCAGGCCTGATAGCGCCGACCGGGCACGAAGCAGGGCGACGCCGCCGCCTGGCACGATGCCTTCTTCCACGGCCGCACGCGTGGCGTTCAGCGCGTCGTCGATACGGTCCTTCTTTTCCTTCACTTCCGATTCGGTGGCGCCGCCGACGCGGATGACGGCAACGCCGCCTGACAGCTTGGCCAGCCGCTCCTGCAGCTTTTCCTTGTCGTAGTCCGAGGTCGTCTCCTCGATCTGGCCCTTGATCTGGGCGACTCGCGCCTGGATGGTCGCCTTGGTGCCGGCGCCGTCGATGATCGTGGTTGTGTCCTTCTCGACCAGCACGCGCTTGGCGCGGCCGAGCATCTCGATGGTGACGTTTTCAAGCTTGATGCCGAGATCCTCGGAAATCATCTGGCCCGATGTGAGCACCGCGATGTCTTCCAGCATCGCCTTGCGACGGTCGCCGAAGCCCGGCGCCTTGACGGCCGCGACCTTGAGGCCGCCGCGCAGCTTGTTCACGACCAGGGTGGCGAGGGCCTCGCCTTCGACGTCCTCGGAAATGATCAGCAGCGGCCTGCCGCCCTGCACCACCGCTTCGAGGATGGGCAGCATCGCCTGCAGATTGCCGAGTTTTTTCTCGTGAATGAGGATGTAGGGGTCCTCAAGCTCGGCGCGCATCTTGTCGGCATTGGTGACGAAGTAGGGGCTGAGATAGCCGCGGTCGAACTGCATGCCTTCGACGACGTCGAGTTCGGTGTCGGCGGTCTTGGCTTCCTCGACGGTGATGACGCCGTCATTGCCGACCTTGTTCATCGCCTTGGCGATCATTTCGCCGACGCTGACGTCGCCATTGGCGGCAATGGTGCCGACCTGCGCGATCTCGGCCGACGACTTGACCTTCTTGGCCTTCGCCTTGATTTCCCCGACGACGGCGGCGACGGCCTGGTCGATGCCGCGTTTCAAATCCATCGGGTTCATGCCGGCGGCGACCAGCTTGGCGCCTTCGCGCAGGATCGAAGCGGCCAGCAGCGTGGCTGTCGTGGTGCCGTCACCGGCGAGGTCGTTGGTCTTCGAGGCCACTTCGCGCACCATCTGCGCGCCCATGTTCTCGAACTTGTCGGCAAGCTCGATTTCCTTGGCGACGGTGACGCCATCCTTGGTGATGCGCGGGGCGCCGTAAGCCTTGTCGATGATGACGTTGCGGCCCTTGGGGCCCAGCGTCACCTTCACCGCATCGGTGAGAATTTCGACGCCGCGCAGCATGCGGTCACGCGCATCGGTGGAGAATTTGATTTCCTTGGCAGACATGATTTTTTTCCGTTCGAGTTTGAGGGGCCAGTCGCCGCGCCGAACGCGCGGCGCTCCAGTCAGGCGGCCTTCTTGGCTTCGACAGCCTTTTCGATGACGCCCATAATATCGGCTTCCTTCATGATCAGCAGGTCTTCGCCGTCGATCTTGAGCTCGGTGCCCGACCATTTGCCGAACAGGATCAAGTCGCCGGTCTTGACGTCGAGCGGAACGAGCACGCCCTTTTCGGCACGTAACCCCGGACCGACGGCAATGACTTCGCCTTCCTGCGGCTTTTCCTTGGCATTGTCGGGAATGATGATGCCGCCCCTGGATTTGGTATCGCCTTCGGCGCGCCGGATGACGACGCGGTCGTGGAGTGGACGGAACTTCATGAGAACTTCTTTCTGGGGCCGGCATAGGCGGCCGCGCCCTCTTTATAGGGGGTTTGGCACTCGATAGATAGGAGTGCCAAAATTTATCGTGGGACGGAATTAGATATTGGAAGTATTATTTTCGCACCCGGTTTCCTGATATCCGAAGTCAGCCAAATATTTCAAAAAGTTGAATTTTGCCGGTCGAGCGCCTATTTATCGGACAAGTTCGTTTTCACGATTTCATGCGCAAAGGAGATTTCTTCGATGGCCGACGGCAATCAGACGATCATGGAAAAAGCTGAAGCCCGCTTTGTCGACAAGCAGAAGAAGAACGCGGAGCGCAACAAGGCAACCGCCGAATACATGTCCGAGGCGAAAGCCAGGGAGATCAAGACGGCAAGGCTGAGGGAGTTGCGGCTGGCCAAGGAAGAAGCCGACCGCGTGGCGGAAGCGCTGAACCCGACGCCTAAGACGAAACGGGTGGCCAAGAAGGCCGCCACAGCGGGGGTCAAGACATGAGCCTGACCTTTCCCAATCGCAGCCGCAATTATGACGTGGCCGGCCAACGCATTCGTTTCGTCGGCCATGATGGCATGCTCCAGATTTCCTTCTCCGTGGCCGCCGACGCCATGACCAGGATACAGCCGGATACCGTGGCCGACGAGGCCGGCTATCTTGCCGCCTTCGACCGGTCTAGTTCCACTATCCACGACGTCGCCGCCAAGGCCTACGGCCGCACCCACAAGAGCCTGTATGTGCTGACGGCCGCCGATTTCGGCTGATCAGCCGAGGTCCGCGACCATCGTGCGTATCTTCGCAGCCTTTTCGAAATGGTCGAGGCGGTGGGTTCTGATCCACCATTCGGCGGCTTCCATCAGCAACTCGGGGTCGTCATTCCTGTTGGCGAAGAACGCATAGAACGACACGCCGACGCTGGGCCCTTTTTCGGAAATCCTGCGGTCACAGACCTCCAGTATCTTCTGCTTCAGGCTGGCTCTCACGGGAATCCTCTGATTTGCGGTGCGGCGGGATCTTGCCCGCGCCAAGTACCGCCCTCGGCTAAACGTTGGACAGGTCAGGATTTACGTTCGGCCCTGTCCCGGCGCTTGACGTCGCGGATATTCATCTGATCGACCAGCGCGTTGGCATCCTGCGGGCTCATGCCGACCATCACCCTTTGCCTGACCACCGCGGGCTGGCCGGTAAAGACATCGATGATGGCCCAGCTTTGGGGCAAGTCCATGCGCAGTGTATAACGGTCGGCCATGCGGCTAGCCTCGCGCGAAGAGAAATGCGGCGCCGAGGATAGCGACCGTCCAGACGACGACCGACAATTGCAACGCCGTGGCGCCATGCGAGGCCAGGACCTGCCGCAATCGCGCCGCAAGACCTGCCGGCCGGACCGGCATAGGAATGACGGCGACCGGTGCCTTGGCGCCAAGTTTTCCGAAGAGGGGCAAGAGCGACGGTTTACGCACGAAACTGACCTCGAATGTCGCGAGATGGGCTCCCGGCAAAGGGATGCCCAGCCCTCCATAGCACTCTTTTCGCGAACTCCTTGCATACCAAATCGGCGCCACCTGCCGATCGGTCCGGGAGATTTCGGATTCTTTCAGCTGGCGCACGCGGCCAACAGTGACCCCCGATTGGCGGCACCCGTCGCGAAATTCGATCTCGCCAGCGACCACAACTTTTCCCCTTGATCAGTCCTTCGATCTGGCCTAGCCTTGAGTTGAGAAAAGGTTTTTCCAGATGTTCCCGATCAGGCTCGGCCACTGGCCGGGCCATGTTCCGACCGGTAAGGGAAAACCTTTTCCCAACTAAGGATTCTTGCCGCGATGGCATCGGACGACCTGCCAGTTCCGGTCTTTCCCAAGCCCGTCACCTTGCGTGACGTGGCCGCGCGGGCCGGCGTCAGCGTCGCCACCGCCTCGAAAGCGCTCAACGACCAGGGTCGCATGACGGCTGAGACCCGCGAGCGCATCCGTGAGACGGCGCGCAGCCTGGGTTTTCGTCCCAACGGCCTGGCGCAGAGCCTGCTCAGACGCCGCTCCTTCACCGTCGGCCTGCTCACCAACGATACCTATGGCCGTTTCTCGCTGCCGCTGATGTCGGGCATATCCGACGCGCTGGTCGATGCCGGCGTTTCGGTGTTCCTGTGCAATGTCGAGGAGGATCAGCGCCTCGGCCAGCTCCATGTCGAGGCCATGCTCGACAAGCGCGTCGACGGCATCATCGCCACCGGCAAACGCATCGACCGCCATTTGCCGGTCGACCTCGCCAATCTGCGCGTCCCGGTGATCTACGCCTTCACCCAGCCCGATCCCGACGCCGTTGCCTTCGTCTCCGACGACGGCGACGGGGCGCGGCTGGCGATCGAGCATTTCTGCCGGCTCGGCCGCAAGCGCATCGCCCATGTCAGCGGGCCGGCGAGCTTTGCCGTGGTGCACGAACGGGCGCAGGCTTACCGCGCCGTGTTGACGGAAAACGGCCTGCCGGTGATCGAGCCGCTGCTCGGCTCCTGGTCGGAAGCCTGGGGGCATGAGGCGGTGGCGCGGCTCTTCGACGGCAGAGGAAAAAAGCCGGACGCCGTCTTCTGTGGCAACGATCAGATCGCGCGCGGCGTCATCGATGCGTTGCGCGAACGAGGCCTCGGCGTGCCTGACGATGTCGGCGTCATCGGCTTCGACAATTGGGAGATCGTGGCGGAGGCGACCCGCCCGCCGCTGACCTCGGTCGACATGAACCTGGCAGCACTCGGCCGCGAGGCCGGGCTGACCCTGCTTTCCCTGGTCGGCGGCAAATCCGCCACGCCAGGTATCAGAAAACTGCCGTGCCGGCTGGTGGTGCGGCAGTCCTGCGGCCGCCTGCCGGATGGTTGAGAAAGACGGCTGACAAACGAAGCGCCGCAATCGGCGGCAAGCCGCGCATCGCGGCCAAATGTGGAGGAGGAGAACATGAGGACTTTGATTGCCAAACTGGGCCTTACGGCCGCCGTTCTGGGCTGCGGCCTGCAATTTGCCGCCGCCGATACCGCCAATATCTGGGTACGCGCCGACGGCTCGAACTTCATGCCAAGGATCGTCGATGCCTTCAACAAGGCGAACAAGGATCAGGTCAAGCTCGACATCATCCCCAATGCCGAGATCATCCCGAAATACGGCGCGGCGGCCGCCGGCGGTACGGCGCCCGACGCGCTGTCGCTCGACCTGATCTACACGCCCTCCTTCGCCGCCGCCGGCCAGCTGGAGGACATCACCGACTGGGCGAAGTCCCTGCCCTATTTTTCCAGCCTGTCGCCGGCGCATGTGAAGACCGGCACTTACAAGGACCATATTTACGGCTTGCCCTTCTCGGCCGACGCCTCGGTGCTGATCTGGAACAAGAAGCTGTTCAAGCAGGCAGGCCTCGACCCCGAGAAAGGTCCCGCCAATTGGGCCGAGATCGAAGCCGACGCCGAGAAGGTCAATGCGCTTGGCGGCAACATCAAGGGCTTCTACTTCTCCGGCAATTGCGGCGGCTGCAACATCTTCACCTTCACGCCGCTGATCTGGGCCTCGGGCGGCGACATCCTGTCGGAGGACGGCTCGAAGGCGACGCTGGACAGCCCGCAGCTGCGTGGCGCCATCGATCTCTACCGCTCCATGGTCAAGAAGGACCTGGTGCCGGCGGGCGCGCAGACCGACACCGGCGCCAATTTCTTTGCCGCCTTCGCCGCCGGCAATATCGGCATCTCGCCGTCCGGCGCCTTCGCCATCGGCGCGCTCAATACGCAATATCCCAATGTAGACTACGGCGTCACCTTCCTGCCGGGCAAGGATGGCAACTGGTCGTCCTTTGCCGGCGGCGACAATTTCGTCGTCACCAAGGGCACCAAGAAACTCGCCGTGGTGAAAGAGTTCCTGGACTTCGCCTATTCGCTCGAAGGCCAGACGATCCTCGCAAAATACGGCAGCCTGCCGGTGCGCGGCGACATCGCCAAGGACGCGCTGAAGGATCTCGATCCGCGCTACCAGATCGCCGCCGAGGCGATGGCCAAGGGCAAGACGCCCTATTCGGTGGTCTTCAACGACCTGATCAACTCCGCCAACGGCCCGTGGACGCAGATGATCAACGAGGTCTTCTTCGGTGACGACGTCGACGGCGCGATCGCCAACGCCCAGGAGACCATGCAGTCGATCATCGACCAGGCGCCGCAGAAGTAAGCGCACGCCTGTCCGGCCGCCCGCCTGTCTCCCTGGGCGGGCGGCCGGAAATTGTTTTGATTCAAATAGCAGGCTATCGCATTGAGAAACCTCACTTTTATCACGAATTCGGTGCGTGGCAAGGCTCGCTCCCCCTTCTCCCCTTGTGGGAGAAGGTGTCGCCGAAGGCGACGGATGAGGGGTGTTCCAGCTTGGCAAGGACGACACCCCGTGGCGCACCCCTCATCCGTCTCGCCGCTGCGCGCCGATCCACCTTCTCCCACAAGGGGAGAAGGAAAGGGCAACCCATGACCGCCATCACCACAACCACCGCCCCGCCCCGCGTTCGAAAACTCGTCGGTGCCGGGCGCCGGCAATGGATCGGCCTGCTTTATGTCGCGCCGGCGGTGGCGCTGGTCATGCTGTTCTTCGTCATACCGCTTGGCATGACGGCCTGGATGTCGCTGCACAACTGGCCGCTGATGGGCGAGCACTCCTTCATCGGCCTCGGCAATTACTGGGCGATCCTGCGCGACACCAGGTTCTGGAACGCGCTGAGATTCACCGGCTACTACACGCTGGTCGTCACCATCGCGATCTTCGCCGTCGCCTTTCCGCTGGCGATCTTCATCGAGCGGCCGCGCCCGTTCACCAACCTCTACCGCACCATGTTCTTCATGCCGGCGGTGGTCGGCTTTGCCTCGGCGAGCCTGCTCTGGTCATGGCTCCTCAACGTCGATTCCGGCCTGTTCAGTCCCGCCGCCTACGACCTCGGCCTGATCGACAGAAAATTCAACCTGCTCGCCACCTTCCAGCCGGCCTTCTGGTCGATCATCGCCATGGTGGTGTGGAAGGTCGCCGGCTTCACCATGATCATCCTGATGACCGGCCTGCAATCGATCCCGCAGGACCTGCAGGAGGCAGCCGTCATCGACGGGGCCGGACCGTTCGCCCGGTTCCGGGCGATCACCCTGCCACTGATGCGCCGCACGCTGGCGCTGGCGCTCATCCTCTCGGTTGCGGGCTCCATCCTTGCCTTCGACCAGTTCTACATCATCCTGCGCGGCGGCCCTCGCAACCAGACGCTGACGGCGGTCTACTGGATCTTCAACCAGTCCTTCGTCTCGTTCAAGCTGGGTTACGGCGCCGCACTTTCCATGGTGCTGCTGGTCATCCTGGTGGCGCTCAGCCTCGTCCAGCTCTGGCTGCTGCGCAAGCCCGAGGGGCTCGACTGATGGCGCAGGCGATGTCAGGCAGAGGCAAGCTCGCCGCGCGCTTGGCCAGGCACTCCACCGGCATCGTCGCCTCAGTGCTGTTCGTGGCGCCGATCGTGTGGACGGTGCTGTCGGCCTTCAAGCCGGCGCAGGAGGCCCGCCTGCCGCCGCTGCCGCCCTGGCCGACGACCGGGTTCTCGCTGGAAAACTACGCCACGTTGAACAGCTTCGGCGACGGGCTGTGGGTCTCGGCGCAGAACAGCATCTATGTCTCGGTGATGACGGTCACATTGTCGGTCATCGTCAGCGTGCTCGCCGGCTACGGTTTTTCGCGCTTTCGGTTTCCCCTGAAGGATCTGTTCTTCGTCCTCATCCT
Source organism: Mesorhizobium sp. Cs1321R2N1 (assembly GCF_037179725.1). Classification (NCBI taxonomy): domain Bacteria; kingdom Pseudomonadati; phylum Pseudomonadota; class Alphaproteobacteria; order Hyphomicrobiales; family Phyllobacteriaceae; genus Mesorhizobium; species Mesorhizobium sp. Cs1321R2N1. The sequence goes on from NZ_JAPYKP010000125.1 coordinate 8,902, forward strand.
GTCGACGATCATGATCCCGTTCCAGTCGATCCTGACGCCGATCTTCCTGGTGCTGACCAAGCTTGGCCTGCACAACACGCTGACCGGGCTGGTCGGCGTCTATGTGACGCTGCAGCTGCCGTTCTCGATCTTCATGATGCGCAACGCCTTCGACGCGGTGCCGCGCGAGATCGAGGAGGCCGCGCGCATGGACGGCGCCGGCAACGCCACCATGCTCATAAAGGTGATGCTGCCGCTGGTCTGGCCGGGCGTCGTGACCATCGCGCTGTTTGCCTTCCTCGGCGCCTGGAACGAGTTCCTCGCCGCCCTGGTGCTGATGACCGACCAGTCCAAATTCACGCTGCCGGTGATGATGACCGCGCTTCAGTCGGGCCGTTTCGGCGCCATCGACTGGGGCGCCGTGCAGGCGGGCGTCACCGTGATGATGGTGCCGTGCCTGATCCTGTTCCTCGCTTTGCAGCGCTTCTACATCCGCGGCCTGATGGCCGGGGCCGTCAAATAACAGACCGAATTGGAGTGAGTTCATGACCGGATCGCAAACCGCAAAAACGGCTAGAACGGGCAAGCCGAAGCTCGCCTTCCGCCCGCTGCCAGTGCCGCAGGTCGACGTGCGCGGCTTCTGGGGTGACCGCGCCGAGGCGGTCGCGACACGCACCGCCGACATCCTCTACGACCGTTGCGTGGAGGCGCGCATGCTGGAGCAGATCGACCCCGACCGCCCCTCGCCGGGAATTGTCATTCCCTTCCATTCGCCGTCGCCCGACGAGGCGGCCTCCCCCGGCTTCACCGGCTCGACGGTGACCACGCAGATGTTCTGGGATTCCGATCTCGGCAAGACGATCGAGACCGCGGCCTATTCGCTCTACCGGCGCAAGAACCCCGAACTGGAGAGGAAGATCGACGCCGTCATCGACATGTACGGCAGGCTGCAGCAGGAGGACGGCTATCTCTCCAGCTGGTATCAGCGCATCCAGCCCGGCAAGCGCTGGACCAATCTGCGCGATTGCCACGAGCTCTATTGTGCCGGCCACCTGATCGAGGGTGCGGTCGCCTACTACCAGGCGACGGGCAAGCGCAAGCTGCTCGACATCATGTGCCGCTACGCCGACCACATCGCTTCGGTGCTCGGGCCCGAGCCCGGCAAGAAGAAGGGCTATTGCGGCCATGAGGAGATCGAGCTGGCGCTGGTCAAGCTGGCGCGGGTGACGGGCGAACAAAAGTACATGGTGCTGGCCAAATACTTCATCGACCAGCGCGGCCAGCAGCCGCATTATTTCGACGAGGAGGCGCGCGCCCGAGGCGCCGACCCGAAGGCCTATCACTTCAAGACCTACGAATACAGCCAGTCGCACATTCCGGTGCGCGAGCAGGACAAGGTCGTCGGCCATGCGGTGCGGGCCATGTATCTCTATTCGGGCATGGCCGACATCGCCACCGAATATGGCGACGACACGCTGCGGGTGGCGCTCGACCGCCTCTGGGACGACCTCACCACCAAGAACCTCTACATCACCGGCGGGCTCGGTCCGTCGGCGCACAATGAGGGTTTCACCAGCGACTACGACCTGCCCAACGAAACCGCTTATGCCGAGACCTGCGCCTCGGTCGGGCTGGTGTTCTGGGCGAGCCGCATGCTCGGCATGGGGCCGAACGCCCGCTACGCCGACATGATGGAACGCGCGCTCTACAATGGTTCCATCTCCGGCCTGTCGCTCGACGGCTCGCTGTTCTTCTACGAGAACCCGCTGGAAAGCCGGGGCAAGCACAACAGATGGAAATGGCACCGCTGCCCCTGCTGCCCGCCCAATGTCGGGCGCATGGTGGCCTCCATCGGCAGCTATTTCTACAGCCTGGCCGACGACGCCCTTGCGGTTCACCTCTACGGCGACTCCACCGCCCGCTTCGACATATCGGGCGTGCCGGTCACGCTGGCGCAGGCGAGCCGCTATCCCTGGGATGGCGCGGTCGAGATCACGGTCGAGCCGCAGGCGCCGGTGGCGTTCACGCTGCATTTGCGGGTGCCGGGCTGGAGTTCCGGTGCCAGGCTGGAAATCAACGGTGAAGCGGTCGACCTCGAGGAACTGACCAGCGACGGCTACGCCGCCATCCGGCGCAACTGGACAAAGGGCGACCGTGTCCGGCTCGATCTCGAAATGCCGATCGAGCGGCTCTACGCCAATCCCGAGGTCCGGCAGGATGCCGGCCGCGTCGCGCTGTCGCGCGGGCCGCTGATCTACTGCGTCGAGGCGACCGACAATGACACCAGCCTGCATCGCCTGACCCTGCCGCGTACGGCCGGCATAGAGGCGCATGACGAGCCGGACCTGCTCGGCGGCGTGGTGACGCTTTCAGCCACGGCGCAAGCCGATGCCGATGCCGGCGACGGTTGGCGGGACGGGCTCTATCGCTCCGAACCGCCGGCCAAGGTCGAGACGCGGCTGACCGCCATCCCCTATTTCGCCTGGGACAACCGCGAGCCCGGCGAGATGCTGGTCTGGCTGCGGGACGGCTGACCGCGGACGCCTTGGCCTCTCGAACAGGAACATGCCGAAGCGATGCGCCGGACGATGAAGGAGTGGATCACCGGGCGCCGGCGTTGCGGCCAGCCCCTCTCGCCCCGTTTACGGGGAGAGATGTCCGGCAGGACAGTGAGGGGCAGCGCCGACGCCGGTCTCTATCGACAGGACTGTGACACAGCGGATCTAACGCCTGGCCTTCGATTTGTTCAAAGCCACGGCGGCGTGCACGAGCGCCTTAAAGGCCTCCTCGTCGACCTCTTCGCCTTTCTGGAAATCGATGGCGCGGCGCGTATTGCCTTCGAGGCTGGAGTTGAACAGCCGTGCCGGATCGGGCAGCGCAGCCCCTTTGGCGAAGGTCAGCTTGACGACGGCCTTGTAGGTCTCGCCCGTGCAGATCATGCCGGCATCCTCCCACACCGGCACACCGCGCCATTTCCACGTCTCGACCACGTCGGGATCGGCTTGATGGATCAGCGCGCGCAGCCGCCCCAGCATCTCGCCGCGCCAGTCGCCGAGTTCCCTGATCCTGCCGTCGATCAGCTCGGAGGGAGATTTGCTGTCCTGCAGTCCGGTGGTCGTCATGCCGTTTCTCCTTCAAACGCTGGAAATAGCGCTCACATGCGCTCGCCAGGCAATTGGCTGGCCTGCTTCACCCAGGCGCTGAACTGCGCCTCGTCGAACGCCTCGTCCTCGTGGATGTGGACATAGCGCGTATCCCTGCTCTTGGACGCGACCGGCGGCACCGGGTCCAGCGACTGGCCGCGAAAGAAAGCCACCTTGATGTACTTGGTGAAGCAATGGATGCCGAGGAACCAGCCCTCGCCTTCGACGCCGTAGAAGGGCGAGTTCCATTTGACCGCCTTGTGGACACCGGGCACGGCGCGCTCGATGAGCGCATCGAGGCGCTGGCCGACCTCGCTTTTCCAGCCCGGCATGGCCTCGATATAGTCCTGCACCGGGGCGTCGCCGTAGCCTTTGGGGATCTGCGGGTTGCCGCCGGAAAGCAGCTTCGGCTCAGCCTTGGCGGGCTCGCTCGATTTCCGCTCGGTCTTGGCCATGCGGCTTCCTTCCTATCCGTTGGCCCGCTGCACGCTGCGTCCCCTGGAAACATAGGGCAGCACGAACATATAGAGGCCGCTGAACAGCAAGAGAAAGAGCGGCAGGAGTGGCGCATAGACCACCCAGGCGGGCGGCTGCCCGAACGCCATGGTGATAAAGTTGGCGACGACGGTTGCCGTAAAGATGATCGACAGCCAGCGATGCGTTTGCCTGATCCATTTGCTCCAGTCCAATGCTACCTCCCGTGAAATGTGCGTAAAACAGGCCAAGCGCCCCTTACCAGCGCGCCAGCTCCGTGATCTGGACGAGATTGCCGCAGCCATCATTCACCTGGGCGATGGTCGAGCCGGTCACCGCGGTCGGCGCCATGGCGAAAGCACCGCCATTCGCCTTGATGCGTTCATGATCGCCCTTGATGTCGTCGGTGAACAGCATCAGTGCCGGCTGTCCCTGCTTGAAGATCGCCTGCTGGTAGGCCTTGGCCGCCGGGTTGTCGTTCAGCGCCAGCTGCAATTCGGTCCCGTCGGGCTCTTCGGCCGAGACGACCGTCAGCCAGCGGAACGGCCCGTTGCTGAAATCCGCTTTTTTGGTGAAGCCCAGCACATCGGTATAGAAGGCCAGCGCCTTTTCCTGATCGTCGACATAGATGCTGGCCAGTTTGAGTTTCATCGCTTTTTCTCCATGGGTTTTGCTGGCTGAGAACCGCCCTTTAACAGTGCTGTGTGGCTTTCGGCCTGGCCGGAGACCTCAGTCCGTCCGCGCCAGAAGCTCTTCCAGCTTCTCCAGGAATTGCGGCCACCCCACCTTGGCGCCGCCATAGGCCCGTCTCTGGTCGGGCCGGAAACCGGCCTGCTCCATGCGCAGATGGGTTCCCGTTGACGTCGGGGTGAGCGTGAAAGTCACCACGCTCCTTAGATCGAAGGCCGGATCCTGGTGCGCCAGATTCCAGGTGTAGGACAGCGTCTTGTGCGGCTCGACGGCAAGCACCTCGCAGTCCAGCACGCCGCCCCAGTCGGCGCTGATGTTGAAGCGATGGCCCACGACCGGATTGAAATCGTTCTTCATCAGCCACTCCTCGATCAGATGCGGTTGCGTCAGCGCGCGCCAGAGTTTCTCCGGCGGATGGGAGATTTCCCGCTCGACGACGACAGTGCGGGTCTCCTGGGCACTATCGTTCACTGGTCCATCCTCTTGAGCAAATCCTCAAGGTCGTCGAACCGGCTTTCCCAGAACCCCGCCATATGGCGTGTCCAGTCCATCAGCGGCGCCAGCGCGGCGAGCTGCGCGCTGTAATGCGTCTGGCGGCCCTCATGCCGGTCGCGCACCAGCCCGGCCTGCTTCAGCAAGCCGAGATGCTTCGACACCGCCGGCTGCGAGACGCCGGACTGGATTGTCAGCGCGCCCACGGTCTGCTCTCCCTGGCGGCATAATCGTTCGAAGATGGCGCGCCGCGTCGGGTCGGCAAGCGTCCTGAACAGCGCATCGTGAGCATCGGTCATGTGCAATCAATAACCCGTTGGCTATTGGTTTACGTATAACCGCCGGGATATGTATGTCAAGCCGGAACATGGAGCGACAGGAATATCGGTGAGATGGACGGCAACATAGTTCCTTCGGCGCTGGACGCGATCGCCTTCACCCGTTGACAGCGGCTTCGTCCCAACTGGACGAACAGACTGTTCATCTTGGCCGAATCAGCTATTATAGGTTAGGGCCTGCCGCAACGTAGTTTGCTCAATCCATGGCCCCTTCCGCTCAGGCGACCGTCGATACCCCGCCCCCCCGCCCTTCGGCGGTCGTCAGCTATTTCTTGTTCACGCAGGCGCATTCGCGCGGCGCCGGCTTCCGGTTTTTCAGCGGACGTGGCTCCGCCCGATCTCCCGCGCCACCAATTTCTGCAATTGCCACAGATTGCGATCGCGGATGCCGCAGGCGTCGAGGTGGCGGATCGTCTCGAACAGATATTGCGCGCCCGAGCCCCAGTGGCCGACGGCTCTGGCCAGCGTCGCCGCGACCGCGGGCTTGTCGAGCTTGCCGGCGTAGCGCGGATTGGCGGGATCGACGACGAAGCCGAGCGCCTGGCCCGTCCCGCCTTCGGTGCTGACCCGCAGCCAGCGCGGCACGTTGACGGCGGGCAGGATGGTCATCTCGCGGCGCAGCAGCGCGTCCAGATTGTCGGCCACCGGTTCGGCGATCTCGAACACCATGCCCTGGCACTGGCCGCCGCGGTCGAGCGCCATCATCCGGCCGGGCTGATCGAGCGTGCCGCGAAAGCGCTGCACGGTGAAGCAGAACGACCGGTGCCAGCCCCGCGCCACCGCCCGTTCGCCACCCCGCACCTCTCCCGCCGGCTTCCACAAGAGCGAGCCATAGGCGAACAGTTTCAGCGGCCCGGCCGGCGCGCTGGCCAGGATCTCGTCGCGAAACCGCGCATAATCCTGGTCAGTCATATAGACCATGCCCGGCGTCGGCCCGGCATCCTCGACCGCGCGCAAGGTGCGCGCCACCAGCGCCTCGGTCAGCGCCATCGGCGATTTGCGGAGCGCGGATTGCGCGGTGCGGCGGAAATCGGCTTGTTCATTTTCGTGCCTCGGCCACGGCCGCTATGTTGCTCAGCGGAGACAGATACTCAAGAGGCTGCCGACGCTGCCAATCTCCCCCCAAGCGGGGGAGATGTCCGGCAGGACAGAGGGGGGCGCTGTCCCGCCGGCGCCTGAATGAGTTCCGCCCCGCCGCGAGGTCCGAAGGGGAACACCGGGAGAAAGCGACCACCCGTTCCATTGGGCGCCGGCGGGGGTCGTCATGGAACGACATCGCTCCCGAAACGTTGCATTCGGTTGGGAGGAAGTCATGAACGACGCGCCGGCAACGCCCGTCGGCAGGCCGCTTTTGCCAGGCGAACTGGTCACCGTGATGTCCCATTTCCATCGCGCCGAGATCGCCCGCATGGCCGGCTGGCGCGACCGCCTGGACCGCACCAGCAATTGGGCGATCACGGTTGTCGCGGCGATGCTGTCGGTGTCGCTGTCGACGGCCAGCGCCCATCATGGCGTGCTGCTGTTCGCCATGCTGCTGGTGCTGCTTTTGCTGTGGATCGAGGCGCGCCGCTACCGCTTCTTCGATGTCTACCGCGCCCGCGTGCGCCAGTTCGAGCGCCATTATTTCGCGCAGATCTTCTCGCCGCAGCCCGATTTTGCTTCCGACTGGCTGCTGATCCTCGGCGAGAGCCTGCGCACGCCGAAATTCCTGGTCTCGCAGCGTGTGGCGCTGGCGCGCCGCCTGCGCCGCAACTACCTGCACATGATGCTGATCCTGCTGCTCGCCTGGATCCTCAAACTGTCGACCCCGAGCTTGATCAATCAGGGCGCGCCGGTCGGCTTTGTCGGCACATTGCGCGAGGCCGTCGGCGCGGCGGCGCTCGGTCCCGTTCCAGGCGCGGCCATCGTAGCCGTGGTTGCCTTCCTCTATGCCGGCCTGGTGGCCGCCGCCTTCCTGACGCCGGGCGACGACGGCGAGCTCTCCTTCGGCGACGTCCACGTCTGAGCTAGATATCTGACGCAATAACTCGCGACGGATGGCTGCAACGCAAAGGTCAGCCGCGCGTTGTTATGGTCAGTCCGCGGCGGCGTCTTGAAGGGACCCATGATCCACCCAACGGCAACGAGGTCGCACGGCGCCGCGGTCGCCTTTTCGCTGGCCATTCTCCTTCTGGCACCGGCAAGCCACGCGCTGGCCGCCCAGCCGGCCGGTCACGCCTCTGGCATGGGCGGCTCGGCCGAAGGGCTGTTCGTCGCCGAGATCGTCCTCCTGCTTCTGGTCGGGCGCGGGCTCGGCGAAATCTTCCAGCGCTATCGCCAGCCGGCGATCATGGGCCAGCTGATCGGCGGCATCCTGCTCGGGCCGTCGCTGTTCGGCTGGCTCTGGCCCGACGCGCAGCATCTGATCTTTTCCACCGACCCGGCGCAGAAAAGCATGATCGATGCCGTCTCGCAGCTCGGCATTCTGCTCCTGCTCCTGCTGACCGGCATGGAGACGGATCTGCGCCTCGTGCGGCGGGTGGGCGCGGCCTGTTTTTCGATCTCGATCACCGGCGTCGTCGTGCCCTTTGCGTGCGGCTTCGCGCTGGCGCAGGTGCTGCCGGATTCCCTTCTGCCCGAGCCGACCGAGCGCATCGTCGCCGGACTGTTCCTTGGCACGGCGCTGTCGATCTCCTCGGTCAAGATCGTCGCCATGGTGGTGCGTGAAATGAATTTCATGCGCCGCAACCTCGGCCAGATCATCGTCTCCTCGGCGATCATCGAGGACACGTTCGGCTGGCTGATCATCGCGGTCACCTTCGGCATCGCCACCAATGGCAGCCTGCAAGTCGTGCCGCTCATCACCACGGTGGCCGAAGTGGCGCTGTTCATGGTGTTCTCCTTCACCATCGGCCGCCGCGTGGTGTTCACCCTGATCCGCTGGAGCAACGATAGTTTCCGCAGCGAATACGCCGTCATATCGGTCATCCTCATCATCATGGGCGTGATGGCGCTGATCACCAACCTGATCGGCGTGCACACCGTGCTCGGCGCCTTCGTCGCCGGCATACTGGTCGGGGAATCGCCGATCCTGTCCAACCACATAGAGAGCCAGTTGCGCGGCGTCATCACGGCGCTGTTCATGCCGGTGTTCTTCGGCATGGCCGGCCTGTCCGCGGACCTGACCGTGCTTGCCGACCCCACGCTGGCGCTGCTGACGCTGGCGCTGGTGCTGATCGCCAGCATCGGCAAATTCTCGGGCGCCTTCCTCGGCGGCCGGCTGGCCGGCATGTCGCTGAAGGAGTCCACCGCCATCGGCAGCGCTATGAACGCGCGCGGCTCGACCGAGGTCATCGTCGCCTCGATCGGCCTGTCGATGAACATCCTCTCCCACAATCTGTTCACGATGATCGTCACCATGGCCGTCATTACCACGCTGGCCATGCCGCCGATGCTGCGCTGGGCGCTCGGCCGGCTGCCGGTCGGCGATGCGGAAAAGCAGCGCGTCGACCGCGAACTGCTCGACGAGCGCGGCTTCGTCTCCAAGCTTGAGCGGTTGCTGCTGCTCGTCGACGACAGCCCGGTCGGCAAGTTTACCGCCTATCTCGGCGGTCTGGTCGGCGGCGGCAGCGGCATGCCGACCACGCTGCTCCACCTGGAGGGCGGGGAACTGCCCGGCCCTGCCCGCGACAAAGGTCCCGAGCGGGCCTCGCAGCAGGTCAAGAAGGGGGCGGCCAGAAGCGCCAGGGCTGTCCGCAAGGCCGAGGATACGCCGGTCGACAAGGTCCACCTCACGGCCCGCACCGAACTTCAGGCCACCACCGAAACGATCGCCGCCGAAGCGCGCAAGGGCTACGGCCTCCTGCTGGTCGGGCTGGACGACGCGATGACCGACAAAGGCACCTTTAGCGGTACCCTGAAGGATATCACCAGCGGCTTCGACGGCCCGCTCTGCCTGGTGCTGAATGGCGCCAAATCCAGCGGCAAGATGCCGTTGCTGCGCGCCGGCGCGACCATTCTGGTTCCCGTCAACGGCACCGAAGTCGCGCGCCGCGCGGCCGATTTCGCGCTCGCCTTGGCCCGGCCGCACCGGGCCCGCGTGAAAGCCCTCTATGTCTCGCAGGCCCG
>NZ_JAPYKP010000126.1:0-18109 GCF_037179725.1 Mesorhizobium sp. Cs1321R2N1
CAACCCGCTCGCGAAGATCCATCGAATACCCTGCCATCCATGCTGGCCTCCTCCCAGCATGCATGTTGAATCAGAACGGCGATGATTTGGGAATCCCACGACTCTTATAAATTTCATCCCGCTCTAGCCACGGGCGCGGCGTTCTGCCTTCAGGCTTCGAATGAACTCGGCGGGTTCGACTTCCACTGGCTTGCCGCTGGCCATGCCATCGGCATAGGCGCGTTTCAAGTGCTCAAGCTCCAGCGCACGCAATTCCTCGCGCTGCTCCCACAGGCGCAAGGCGTCGCGGACAATCTCGCTATTGGAGGCGTATGCCCCGCCTTCGACCGCACTTTGTAGGCGAGCAATCTGCTGCGCGGTGAGCGAGATGGTGAGGGTGCGCATCGGTTCGGCTTTCATGCCGACTATTATAGCGCACCCCGCAAGAACTAACAATATTTGTTAGGACTTTCGTCTCGATCTCTGCCTGGCTCTAAACGATGGCAGAGATTGCCTACCGCAGCGCCGCGGCAATGTTGCCGCCGTCGACCGTCGTCACATCGGCGGTCGTCCGGTCCGCCAGGGCATGGTGCAGGAAGGCCTGCGCCACATCCTGCGCCGTCACTTCCTGGCCGAGCAGATTGCCGGACATGTAGTCCTTCTCCGACACGCCGCGCGCGCCCGAGCGGCTGGCGATCATCGCGTCCGTCAAAAGACCCGAGCGGATGCGGTCGGCGTTGACGGCGTTCGAACGGATGCCATGGGCGCCGTAGTCGAGCGCGTATTGTCTGGACAGGAACAGCGTCGCCGCTTTCGGCACGCCATAGGCGCCGAACTTCGGGCCGGGGTTGACCGCCTGCTTGGAGGTGTTGAACAGGAGAGCGCCGCCGGTGCCCTGTTCGAGCATGATGCGCACGGCGTTCTGCGCCGCCGACTGGTGGGCGAAGAAATTGAGCTCGAAGCTCTTGCGCAGCAGCGCATCGTCAAGCTCGCCGATGCGGCCCTCCCATGCGGCGCCCGCGTTGGACACCAATATGTCGACGCCGCCGAACACGGCGATCGCCTTGTCGAAGGCGGCGCGCATCTGAGCCGGGTCGGTGATGTCGGCGCCAACGCCGATCGAATTGTTGCCGGCTTTCCTGGCGGCATCAGCGGCCTTTTCGGCGTCGAGATCGACGACGACGGCATGAGCGCCATTGTCGGCGAAAAGTTTTGCGGTCGCCGCACCAATCGCACCGGCGCCGCCGGTGATCAGCACCACTTGTCCAGTCAGCGGCTTCGGCTTGTTGGAGGCAAGCTTGGCCTGTTCCAGCGACCAGTATTCGAGCGGGAACAGGTCGGCCTTGGACAATGGGTGGAAACGCCCGACCGCCTCGGCGCCGCGCACGGCCTCGATCCACATCTCGCCGACGTCCGATGCGATCTTGGCGTCCTTCAATGTGCGGCCATGGCCGAACATGCCGAGCCCCGGCACCAGCGTCAGCCGCGGCATGGGATCGAGCATGGTGCGCTTGACGTCGTCGAGCGCGTCATTGGTCTCGAAATAGGCACGATAATCCTTGGCGAAGGCATCGACATGGCTCTTGATCACCGCCTTGTAGTCACCGACCTTGTCGGCGTCGGGCGCCGGCACCGCCATCGGTCCGGTCTTGATGCGGATCGACAGATCCGGCGTCGACACGCCACGTTGTGCATAGTCGGCGATCTCTGCCGAATTGATGAAATCGACGATCGCGTCCGAGGTACGGAAATCGCTGATCATGCGGTCGAAGCGGCCTTCGCCGCGTGGCGCCGCGACAGCGCCGCGCAGCATGGGCGCGATGGAAGCCGGCGTCGCCAGCCTTGCCGGCAATGCCGCCTTCGCAGCCTTGGGCTTGACGTGCTTGGCCACATAGTCCTCGGCGACGTTCACATAGTGGATCATCCGGTCATAGGCCTGCCTGGCGTCGTCGCCGAAAGTGAAGATGCCATGCTTGTCGAGGATCAGGCCTTCTACCGCAGGGTCGGCGTCGAAGACATCGGCCGCCGCCTTGGCGAGGTCGAAGCCTGGCATGATGTAGGGCACGTAGCCCATCTTTGCTCCGAACACCTTTGCCACCAGCGGTTTGCTGTCTTCCTGATCGACAATGGCCAGGATGGCGGTCGAATGGGTGTGGTCGACGAATTTGTGCGGCAGGAAGGCATGCAGCAGGGTCTCGACCGATGGGTTGGGCGAGGCGGGGTCGATCAGGTTTGCCCGCTGCAGGGCGACCATGTCCTCGTCGGAAAGCCTGTCCAGCTTGCGCGCCTTGAGCAGGGCGCCCATCTTGACGGCGGGCAGGCCCTGCGGCTCGATGACGGCCATGTCCCAGCCGCTGCCCTTGACGCACAGCACGTCCCATTCGTCGCCGACGAGGTCGGTCGCCTTGATCTTGCAGGAGGTGTTGCCGCCGCCATGCAGGACCAGCTGTGGCACGCCGCCCAGAAGCCGCGTCGTGTAGACACGCAAGGCCAGGTCGCGGCCGACGCCCTTCTTCGCATAGTCGGCAACGAGTTTTTCAGCCGCGTCGTCGTTCCACAGGTTCTTCATGTTCGCTTCGTCCAGTTGCTGTTTTTGATGGTGAAACAGGAATGCCGCGACACCTTGATGACAATGCGTCGGCAAAGGGTTGGTTTTTAGGATGCCTTTTCTGCTGACGCTCCGGCATGATCGAGCAGCCGCTGCGCCATATGCGCGCCGACCACCAGATGCGTGCAGAGGCCGCCGGCGATGGCCGCGAGCAGCGGCTCGAACTTGCTGTCTTCCTGCACGACCATCAGCCGCTTCCCGATGACGCGCAGTGAAGCAAGCCCCGCCGAGATGACCCGCCGGTTGTAGCTGCAGTCGAGCAACTCGCCACCGGCATCGATGATCTGCCCGGCAATGACACCGGCGGCACCTTCCTTGCGCAGTGCCGCCATTTCGGCTGCCGTCAGCGCACCACACTTCACCAGGTGGCTGTCGGCATCGACAGCGCCGATGGAGTAGAGCGCAAGATCGCAGTCGCTGATCCCGGCAAGCTGGTCACGGATCACCGGCTCGGCGCGCAGGCCTTGCGCCAGTTCCTCGGTCGACAGCACCAGAGGCGCGTAGAAATTGAGGCCCTTGGCATTGAGCCGCCGCGCGATTTCCATGGTGCACTGGTCGGGCCGGTAGGAATAGGGCGCGCCGAGATTACCGCAGAGCTGCACCACGGTGACGTCCTGCAGGTCGGCATAGGACATGATGTCGGCGATGGTGTAGACGGTGCGGCCCCAGGCGACGCCGATGCGGTCGCCCTTCCTGACGAGTTCCAGGAAGACGCTTGCCGCCAGCACCGCGATATCGGTCGAGGGATCGGCGAGGTAGGCGTTTTCCGGCGCGATCCAGACGGCGTCGAGCTTCATGGCATCTTCCAGCCTGCGCGCCATGATGTCGTCGGTGAAGAGCTGCGTCGAGGTCGAGATGTTGACGATGCCTGTCTCGCGCGCCTTGCGCAGATACATGGCGACGGAAGCGCGCGAAATGTTGAGCTGATTGGCCACTTCGTCCTGGCGAAGCCCATGGGCATAGTAAAGCCAGGCCGCCTTGTGGATGAGCTGTTCTGCCGGTCGGATCGCCATGCCGCCTCCTTGGCTGACATTAGTCACGGCTCTCGACAAAAGTCAAATTTGGATGAGCAGGAAGGGATCTTCTGCCGGCGCGGCGCAATCGAGATCACCGTTCCAGCAAGTCGGCGCAGTATAGCATTCTCAGCCCTTCTGGGGGATAGCGTGCCGACGAGCCTAAGGTTAGAAAGCTCGAAAAGACTTTGGGGAGAACGGGATGGCCAGTCCCTACGAACAGGATCTCGACAGGAACGCCGCCAACCATCAGCCGCTGACGCCGCTCACCTATCTGGAGCGCGCTGCAAAGACTTATCCCGACCACATCGCCATCATCCATGGCGGCCAGCGCATCAGCTACCGCGATTTCTGGCGCCGCTCGCTGAAACTCGCTTCGGCGCTGCACAAGCACGGCATCGGCAAGGGCGATACGGTGACGGTCATGCTGTCGAACACGCCGCCGATGCTGGAGGCGCATTTCGGTGTGCCGATGACCAAGGCGGTGCTGCACTCGCTCAACACGCGCCTCGACGCCGCGGTCATCGCCTTCCAGCTCGATCATGCCGAGACCAAGGTGCTGATCGTCGATCGCGAGTTCTCCGGAGTCGTGCGAGAAGCGCTCGATCTGGCCAAGGTCAGGCCGCTGGTCATCGATTACGACGATCCCGATTACGCCGCTGACGCGCCCTATCCGAAAGGCGAGCGGGTCGGCACGGTGGACTATGAGGCCTTTGTCGCCAATGGCGACGAGGAGTTCGCCTGGTCGATGCCCGACGACGAATGGGACGCCATCTCGCTCAACTACACGTCGGGCACGACAGGCAATCCCAAGGGCGTCGTCTATCACCACCGGGGTGCGGCGCTGATGGCCTACACCAACACCATCCATGCCGGCATGGCCAAGCATGCGGTCTATCTCTGGACGCTGCCGATGTTCCATTGCAATGGCTGGTGTTTTCCCTGGACGCTCGCGGTCCAGGCTGGCACGCATATCTGCCTGCGTTGGGTGCGGCCGAAGCCGATCTATGACGCCATCGCCGATCATGGCGTCACGCATCTGTGTGGGGCGCCGGTCGTCATGTCGGTGCTGATCAATGCCCGGGAGGAGGACAAGCGCGCATTTGCGCAGACAGTCACCTTCAACACGGCGGCCGCCCCTCCGCCGGAGGCGGTGCTTTCGGGGATGGCCGATGCCGGCTTCGCCGTCACCCATCTCTACGGCCTGACCGAAACCTACGGCCCGGCTGTCGTCAACGAATGGCATAATGGCTGGGACGCGCTCGACAAAGGGGCGAGGGCGGGCAAGAAGGCACGGCAGGGCGTGCGCTACGCCGCGCTCGAAGGCCTGACGGTGATGGACCCCGAGACCATGGCCGAGACGCCCGCCGACGGCGAGACCATCGGCGAGGTCATGTTCCGGGGCAACATCGTCATGAAGGGCTATCTGAAGAACCGCAAGGCGACCGACGAGGCTTTCGCCGGCGGCTGGTTCCACTCCGGTGATCTCGGCGTCATGCACCCCGACGGCTATATCCAGCTCAAGGACCGCTCCAAGGACATCATCATCTCCGGTGGCGAGAACATTTCCTCGATCGAGGTCGAGGACGCGCTCTACAAGCATCCCGCCGTCGCCTCCTGCGGCGTCGTGGCGCGCCATGACGACAAATGGGGCGAGGTGCCTGTCGCCTATGTCGAGCTGAAACCGGGTAAGGTGGCGAGCGAGGCAGAGATCATCGAGCACTGCCGGACGCTGCTTGCCCGCTTCAAGGTGCCGAAAGCGGTGATCTTCGCCGAGATACCGAAGACCTCGACCGGCAAGATCCAGAAATTCCGGCTGCGGGAAATGGCCAAGGTCGCCTGAAGCCTTCCCGCGCCTTTTCGAGAGAATTATTTTCGGTGGCCCGCATCCTGAGGGCGCCTTGTGACGTCTATGGGATGTCACCATCTGTCACCTATCGTACGCGTACATCGAATCCTCGTTGACACAGTGCTCTTTTCGATTTACGAGTGATGAAAATCGAAATTCGTCACTCGTTATTTGACAGAGAGCTATGTCCGAAGCCGCCAACATCGTCGCCGACGTCGCCCGACAGGAAAATGTGACGCGCATTCTCGATTGCGCCGAGCGCCTGTTCCGCCACTATGGCTACGGCAAGACCAATGTCGCCGACATTGCCCGCGAACTCGGCATGTCGCCGGCCAACATCTACCGTTTCTTTGCCTCCAAAGTCGAAATCCACCAGGCCGTCTGTGGCCGGATGCTCGGCGCCAGCTACAACATGGCCTACGAGATCATGCACCTGCCGGTCAGCGCCGAGGAGCGGCTGCGGCGTTACGTGCATGCGCAGTACAAGATGACGATGGAGGTCATGCTCGACGACCAGAAGGTCCACGAGATGGTCATCGTCGCCCTCGAGCGCGACTGGGGCGTCATCGACAAGCATGTCGACAGCATCCACGATCTCTTCGCCGAGGTGATCCGCGAGGGCATCGAGGCCGGCGAGTTCAGGAAACAGGACCCGGTGACCGCGTCGCGCTGTTTCGGTGCCGCCACCGTCATCCTGTGCCATCCGCAGATGGTGGCGCAGTGCCTCGCCAAGACCAATCGGGCGATGCCCGACGAACTCATCGATTACGCAATCAGAGCCTTGAAATAGCCGCCGCCAGCCGGTGCCGGTGTCGACAGTCCGTCTCCAGTCGGGAGTATCAAGATGTTTTTGCCCAGTTCCATCCTTCGCAAGTTGCCAGCTGCCGGCCTGATCGTCGCATCGCTTGGGCTCGCCGGCTGCTCGCAGGAAAAAGCGGAGGTGAAGGACATCATTCGCCCGGTCAAGGTCGTCGAGATCGCCCAGGCCCGTGACACCCGCACGCTATCCTATTCCGGATCGGTGCGCGCCCGCACCGAGAGCACACTGGGTTTCCGGGTCAACGGCAAGATCACCGAGCGTCTCGTCGACATCGGCCAGCGCGTGGCGCCTGGCGATGTGCTGGCCCGCATCGATCCCTCCGACTATGACCTGTCGGTCAAGAGCGCGCAGGCCGCGCTGGATGCCTCCGAACGGCAGGTCGAGACCGTCGAACTCGCTCGCAAGCGCGCCGAGCAGCTTTTCGCCAAGAACTTCGCGCCGAAATCGCAGCTCGAACAGGCAACGCTGACCTATGACCAGGCCGTCGCCACGCGCGACTCTGCCCGCTCGACGCTTGCCCAGGCCAGGAACCAGGTCGGCTATACCGACCTCAAGGCCGATAGGGACGGCATCGTCACGGCGGTCAACGCCGATGTCGGCCAGGTGGTCGGGTCGGGCACGCCGGTGGTCACCGTCGCGGTCGATGGCGAAAAGGAAGTGCTGATCGCGGTTCCAGAAATGGAGATCGCGCAGTTCAAGCCGGGCAAGGACGTCAAGGCGGGCTTCTGGTCCGATGCCGCTCTGGCGCTCGACGGCAAGGTTCGCGAGGTCGCCGGCAGCGCCGATCCGCAGTCGCGCACCTTTGCCGTCCGCGTCAGCCTGCCCAACGACCCGCGCGTGCTGCTCGGCATGACCGCCAATATCGAGGCGTCGGCGGCTAATGAAAGGCAGCTCGTGTCCATCCCGCTGAGCGCGCTCGCCGAGAAAGACAGCCAGTCGATCGTCTGGACGGTCGATCGCGGCGCCGACACGGTTCATGCCCGTCCGGTCAAGGTCGCCAAGTTCGCCGCCGATGGCGTGCGTGTCGCGGAGGGATTGAAACCGGGCGATATCGTGGTCGCCGCCGGTACGCAGTTCATGACCGAGGACCTGAAGGTGAAACTCGCCGGCGGCATCACACAGCAGTCCGCCTCGGCCGAGGGCGGGGACGCCAGCCAGCTGCGCTGACGACAGACAGGTCGGCCGCGCGTTCCCGCGGCCGCAGGTTTCCGGGCGGCGTGCCCGAAAGGTCGAGACGTCAAGGCCGATGTACCCCCGCATCGACCCTCGCGTCCCACCGCGATGAGTGTCTCTCCGCTCGAAGAGCGACGCCGCCCGGAAACCAGTATCGAACGCAGATGATTTCGTTTCGCGCGCCGCGCTTCTTCGTAGCACCTTCCTCGAAGCACCAGGGCGCCGGCAACCAAGCAAAGTGGACCACCACCGATGACGACCTCCACTGAAGAAAAGCGGCCCTTCAATCTCTCTCGTTGGGCAATCGGCCATCCTTCGATCGCGCGCTTCCTGTTCGGGCTGATCATCATCGCCGGCGCGCTCGGCCTGATGCGCATGGGCCAGAAGGAAGATCCCGACTTCACCTTCCGCGTCATGGTCGTGCAGGCGATCTGGCCGGGCTCCTCGATCCAGGAGATGGAAGACCAGGTCGTCAACAAGATCGAGCGCAAGCTGCAGGAGACGCCGCATCTCGACTTCGTGCGTTCCTTCACCCGCGCCGGCACCGCCATCATCACCGTCCAGATCAAGGGTGACGCCAACGCCGCCGAAGTGACCGATGCTTTCTATCAGGTGCGCAAGAAGGTCGGCGACATATCGGGCGACCTGCCGCAGGGTCTGCTCGGCCCCTATTTCAACGACGAATTCGGTGACACCTTCATCACGCTGCATTCGATCAGCGGCGACGGCTTCTCCTATCCCGAGCTGAAGAAGTTCGCCATCCAGGCGCGTGATATGCTGTTGACGACGCCTGGCGTCGAAAAGGCGGTCATCATCGGCGACCAGCCGGAAAAGCTCTACATCGATGTCTCGTCCAAGGCGCTGGCCGAACGCGGCCTGACGCTGACCGACGTGCAGAACGCGATCAAGGGCCAGAACAATGTCGACCCTGCTGGTTCCGTCGACACCGGCGTCAATTCGGTGCGCATTTCGGTCGAAGGCGATGTCGCCAAGGCCGCCGACATCCGCGAGCTGCGCCTGCGTGCCGGCGGTCAGGTCACCCGGCTTGGCGACATCGCCACCGTCACTTCGGGGCTGGAAGACCCCTTCCAGCGCAAATACCGCTTCAATGGTCACGACAGCGTGCAGCTTGGCGTCGTCATGGCCAAGGGTTTTAAAGTCACCGACGTCGGCAAGGATGTCGAGGCGACCTACAAGCACTTCGAGGAAGCGCTGCCCTATGGCGTTTCGGTCGACCAGATTTCCGACCAGCCGGGCGTCGTCACGGACGCGGTAGCCGAATTCATGCATGCGCTCGGCGAAGCGCTGCTGATCGTGCTTGTCGTCTCGTTCCTGTCGATCGGCTGGCGCTCGGGCCTGGTGATCGCCATCGCCATACCGCTGGTGCTCGCCGCCACCTTCGCCATCATGTACGAGATCGGCATCGACCTGCAGCGCATTTCGCTGGGCGCGCTGATCATCGCGCTCGGCCTGCTCGTCGACGATGCCATGATCGTCGTCGAGATGATGGAGCGCAAGCTCGAGGAGGGGCTGGTCAAGATCGAGGCGGCGAGCTTCGCCTATTCCTCGACCGCCTTCCCGATGCTGACCGGCACGCTGATCACCACCGCCGGCTTCATCCCTGTCGGCTTTGCCGCTTCGACGGCTGGCGAATATGTGCGCACCCTGTTCTATGTCGTCGGCATCGCGCTGATCGTGTCGTGGTTCGTGGCGGTCTATTTCACGCCCTGGCTCGGCCACATGATCCTCAAGCAGCGCAAGCATGCCGGCAGCCATCACGACGCCTTCGACACGAGCTTCTATCGTCGGCTGCGTGCCACGGTCGGCTGGGCCGTGCGCCATCGCATCTTCGTCCTGGTGATGACGCTGGTGACTTTCGGCACCAGCCTTTGGGCGTTCCAGTTCATCCCGCAGAATTTCTTCCCGCAATCGTCGCGGCCGGAAATCCTCGTCGATCTCTGGCTGCCGGAAGGCACCAGCATCAAGGAGGTCGAGACGCAGGCCAAGGCCCTGGAAGCCAAGATGATGGACGACAAGGACAAGCGTTTCATCGCCACCTATATCGGCGAGGGCGCCCCACGCTTCTTCCTGCCGCTCGACCAGCAACTGCGCAACCCGAACTTCGCCCAGTTGCTTGTCATGGCCAATGACGAGCCGGCGCGCGAGCGGCTGATCGTCAAGCTGCGCACGGTTCTGGCGCAGGATTTCCCATCGATTCGTGCCAAGGTCGATCGCCTGTTCCTCGGACCGCCAACCGGCTGGCCGGTGCAGATGCGTGTCATGGGTCCGGACCGCCAGGAGGTGCGCCGCATCGCCGACCAGGTGAAGGCGAAGTTCCGGCAGGATCCGCTGCTCGGCGCCGTCCATGACGACTGGCTGGAGCCCGTTCCGGCGATGAAACTGGTCATCGACCAGGATCGCGCCCGTGCGCTCGGCGTCACCTCGCAGCGCATCCGCCAGATGCTGCAGGCCGCGATGTCCGGCGCGCCGCTCGACGATTTCCGCGACGGCGAGGAGACGGTATCCATCGTCGCCCGCGAGCCGGATGCCAGCCGCAGCCTGCTGTCCTCGGTCGACTCGGTCTATATCCCGACCGATTTCGGCGGCTTCGTGCCGCTGTCGCAGGTCGCCAAGGTGGTGCCTGTGCTGGAGCAAGGCATAGAGTGGCGCCGCGACCGCCTTCCGACGATCAGCGTGCGCGCCACATTGCCCGACGGCGTGCAGTCCAACGACGTCGTCACCAAGATGTACAAGGACTTGCAGGGTCTGCGTAACGGCCTGGCGCCCGGCTACAAGATCGAGATCCAGGGCGGGGCCGAGGATTCGGCCGAAAGCCAGGCTTCCATCGCCGCCAAGGCGCCGATCATGCTGGCCGTCATCGTCGTGCTCCTGATGATCCAGCTGCAGAACTTCGGCAAGGCGATGCTGGTGCTGGCGACTGGCCCGCTCGGTATCATCGGTGCCGCCGCCGCTCTGCTGATCAGCGGTGCGCCGTTCGGCTTCGTCGCCATCCTCGGCGTCATCGCACTGCTCGGCATCATCATGCGCAACTCCATCATCCTGGTCGACCAGATCGACCAGGACATCGCCAGGGGCATGGACCGTTCCGAAGCGATCATCGGCTCGGCGGTGCGCCGCTTCAGGCCGATCGTGCTGACGGCGATGACGGCTGTGCTGGCACTGATTCCGATCTCGCGCGCCGTGTTCTGGGGCCCGCTCGCCTACGCCATGATGGGCGGCATTCTCGTCGCCACTGTGCTGACCATCCTTGTGCTGCCGGCGGGGTATGCGCTCTTCTTCGGACGGGAGCCCAAGAAAGCCAGGACCGACGAGCAGGCGACAGCAGAGATCGAAGGCGTCGAACGGCCGCAACTGGCGTTGGCGGCGGAATAAGACAAAACCGGCCGGTCGAATTTGCGACTGGCCGGTTTTCCCTTAATGCAACAGTGGCTTGGGCCGCTTGGCGGTCAGACCATCAGATGACGAATACCCAATTGGCGATGAGCATGACCGCCACGCCGGCGACCAGCGTCAGATAGGGCAGCATACCCGCCTTCCTGACCTTTAGATCGGCCGAGCTCATGCCGAGATCGGCCAGCATGTGGTCGGGGAATTTGCCCTTGTCCTGGATGTAGTGGCGGAAGCAGAACACCGGGATGATCAGCGCGGCGGTGATCAAGCCGGCCCACAGAGCCATCGGGTTCCAAACCTTGGCGCCTGCGCCCATGAAGATGGCGTTGACATAGGCGAAGATCGCCCCAATCCCCAAGAGCCAGCTAGGCGCTTTCCATGGCCGTGCGATATGGCCGTTGTCGATGCGGTGGATCCAGCCGGCATTGAGGTTGAGGAAGTTGAAGATGATGTAGCCGCAGTTCGACACGGCGAGGATAAAGAAGAAGCTCGTCGCGTCGGCCGAGGCGATCGCCAGCACGATCAGGTTGAAGCAGAGGTCGGTCCACATGGCCCGCGTCGGCGCACCGTGCTCGTTGACGTGACTGAGATAACGCGGCAGCCAGCCGTCGACCGAGCCTTGGTAGAGCGTGCGCGAGGAGCCGGCCATCGCCGTCATGATGCACAGCACCAGCGCCAGGATCATCAGCATCACCAGGAGGCTATGGATCAGCCTGCCGCCGCCGACCATGCCGGCCAGTGCATCCGCCACGCCGGAGCCGTCGACGATCGGCGTTGCCAGCATGCCGTTCAGGCCCAGCACGCCCTGGAAGGTGAAGGGCACCAGGATGAACAAAAGCATGCAGAGCAGGCCGGAATAGAAGATGGCCTTGAACGTATCGGTGCCGGGGTTCTTGAACTCCGACGTGTAGCAGACGGCCGTTTCGAAGCCATAGGTCGACCACGCGGCGATGAACATGCCGCCGAGCGCCAATGTCCAGCCGGCGATGTTCCAGGAGCCGGGTTCGGGTGCGTAGGCGGCGGCCAGCGGCACCAGCGGCGAAAAGTTCGACCAGTCGATCTGGCCGGTGAAGATCGGCACCACGCCGACGATCAGCATCGGGATGATGACCAGCATGCCGATATATTTCTGCACGCTGGCGGTGCCCAGGATGCCGCGATGCTGGATCGAGAAGATGATCAGCATCAGCACCGCGCCAATGAAGAAGGTGGCGTTGAGCGTGAACGAGACCGGTCCGAGCGTATGGCTCCACAGCGTCCAGTTACGGATCGCTGGTGTCGCGGCGGCCGTCACCGCGGTGATGGCGTCGGCGGGAACCGTTCCGGTATGCGCGGCGATGTAGGCGACGACATCGGGCGAAGTTTCGGTGAACAGCGGCACCGGCGCCAGCGCGTTGAGGATATAGGCGGCGGCGATCGAGCAGCCGAGCGACAGCACCGGCGACCAGGCGAACCAGTTGCACCACACCGACAAGGGCGCGATGAACTTGGAATAGCGCAGCCAGGCGGTGGCGCCATAGATCGAGGCGCCGCCGGATTTGTTCGGGAACAGGCCGGCGATCTCGGCATAGGTGAAGGACTGCAGGAAGCCCATGATCATGGACACCGTCCAGATCAGGAAAGCCAGCTTTCCCGTCGTGCCGGCAATGCCGCCGATCGAGAACAGCACCAGCGCCGGAACGCCGCTCGCCACCCAGAAGGCGCCGCGCCAGTCGATATGCCTGAGCAGCTTGCTTTCGGCAGGCTGGTCCAGGACCGTACTTATCGTGCTCATGTCGATGAGTTCCCCTTTTTCGATGTTCCCCGCCAGCGATGCCTCGGCTACGCGAAGCTTGCTCCCCGGCAAATGATCGTTCCGGCCGCGGTGTTTCCACTCAGTCGTATTTTTTTCTTAACAGTGAAGATTGATCCGGCGCGCTTTCACGTCAAGCGATTTGTGAAACCATGCACATCACGCTTGCGAAACATGCTCTTCCCTTCTCCCCCTGTGGGAGAAGGTGTCGCCGAAGGCGACGGATGAGGGGTGTTCCAGCGAAGTGAGGCGTTGGTGTTTCCTGGAACACCCCTCATCCGTCTCGGCGCAGCGCGCCGATCCACCTTCTCCCACAAGGGGAGAAGGCAAGGGTTGCCGCCCTACGAACGTGGTTTGGTCTTTTGCGGATCGTAGTGGGCAAAGGCGACGACCCGGGCCGGCAGCCGCTTGGCATGACCATCGAGCTTGCCGATCTCGACCTCCGTGCCGATGGCGGCGTGGGTGATGTCGAGCCGCGCCAGCGCGATGTTTTTGTTCAGCATCGGCGAGCGCATGCCCGACGTGACGACGCCGATCTGGGCGCGGCCGATATGGACGCAGTCGCCATGGCCGACGGCGACATTGCTGTCTATGTCGAGGCCGACCAGCTTCGTCTGAGGATGGTCCTTGCGCCGGATCAGCGCCTCGCGGCCGATGAAATCGTCGGTCTTGGTCTTCAGCGGCACGGTAAAGCCGATGCCCGCCTCGAACGGATCGGTCTGGTCGGAAAACTCGTAACCGGCGAAGATGAGCCCGGCCTCGATGCGCACCATGTCGAGCGCCTGCAGTCCCATCGGCTTCAGCCCATGCGGCTGGCCGGCTTCCCAGATGGCGTCGAACGCCTTTTCGGCGTCGCGCGGATGGCACCAGATCTCGTAGCCGAGTTCGCCGGTATAGCCGGTGCGTGAAACCACGATGGGAATGCCGTTGCCACCGCCGATGCGCGCCACGGCAAAGCGGAACCATTCGAGTTCCTCGATCGAGGGCTGCAGCGGGGAGGTCCAGATGACCTCTCTCAGGATGTCGCGGCTCTTTGGCCCTTGCACGGCGATGTTGTGCATCTGGTCGGTGGACGAGCGCACCAACACGTTGAGGCCGAGCTTTGTCGCCGTCTCGCGTAGCCATTCGCCGGAGAGATCGTCGCCGCCGATCCAGCGGAAATTGTCCTTGCCGAGCCTGAGCAGCGTGCCGTCGTCGATCATGCCGCCATGCTCGTAGCACATGGCGGAGTAGACGACTTGGCCGACGCCGAGCTTCTTGACGTCACGCGTCAGCGTATATTGCAGCAGCGCTTCGGCATCCGGACCGGTGACCTCGAATTTGCGAAGCGGCGACAGGTCCATGATCACCGCATCCTGCCGGCAGGCCCAGTATTCGGCGATAGGCCCTTCTTTGGCGAACGAGTTGGCCAGCCAATAGCCCCTGTACTCGACGAAGTCGCGCGTGTGTTTGGCAAAGCTCGAATGAAAAGCTGTCTCGCGGGTCATTTTGGGTTCCGAATCGGGCGTCATGCGTCTGGCGATCGCTCGCGAGAATTTATGCTGGCCGGAATAGGTCCGCACATGGATATCGGTCAGGTCCCAGCCATTGGCCGGCGTCGTGTCGTCAGGACAGGCGGAGGAGACGCAGACGATGTCGGTGAGCGCCTTGAGCAGAACATAGTCGCCGGCTCGCGACCATGGCTCGTCCGACACCATGACGCCATGGGCGTCGATCGCCGTGTTGAAGAAGAAGTTGATCGCCATCCAGCCGGCGCGGGGATTGACGCCCTTGCCGGTGAGCGCGCGGTTGAAATTCTCCGAGCAGTTGGTGTGGCCGGGATAGCCGATGTCGTCGTAATATTTCGCCGCACAGGCGAGCGCGAAGGCGTCGTGCCGGCCGCACGTGTCCTGCACCACCTCGACCAGCGGCTCCATGTCCTGGTCGTAGTATTTCGAATGCAGGCCGGGCATCGGATAGCTCGCGCCCATCAGCGTGCGCGTCGTCGTGACGTCGAGCGGATGGTCGAGCCCCTTGTCCAGCTTGCGCGCCGAAAAACACTGGAAGTCGGTGCACTGGCGCCCATCGACATCGATGATCTGCAGATAGTCGCCCGCCTTGACGAAATAGGACTCCGCCGTCGCCGAATGGACGCGCAGATCGAGCACCGGATCGGCCAGTGGATCGGCAAGCCGGGATTCTGTTTTCAGGCGGATTGTGTTGCGCCGCACGATGACGCTGAGTGGCGTCGCCGTGTCATGGCCGTCGACCAGCATCGGCCCGCCGGGCGCGGCAATCAGCATCGCACCATCGCGCGCTATCGCGAATGCCTGCTCGGCACCGGCCGGAGTGGTGCCGCCAAATACGCGCACAGCCTTGGCCTTGTCGAGCTGAACCTGACGGCGTTCGAGGCCGCGGCGCACAGCCGAAAGACTGTCGTCGTCTTCGGTGAGCAGTGCCTTGATGCCGGCGGCACTACTATTGGATTTGTCACCGAGAATGCCGGGGTCGGTGACGCCCGACTTGTCCCAGGCCAGCAACTCGCAGGCCTGGCCGCCCTCGACATTGCGTACCGTGATCGTATCGCCGGCCTCGACCTCGATCAGCACCGCGCCATTGCCCTGTACGATATAGCGCTCCATGCCGGCCGGCAGCGCGATCTGGCCCGGCCTCAGGATGAGGCTTGGCCTGGGCGGTCCGGCTGTCACGGCGGGGTAGGGCGACTGGCTCATCTCAGCCTTGCGGTTCGAGAAACAAGTTTGCCTGTGCGTGAAATTATTTTAGCAGCAAGAATAGCAGCGGAGCGGAGTTTGGCAAGGCAGAGGGTGGCGCTTCTTCCTTCTCCTGCAAGGGGAGAAGGACAGACGCGCCATGCTACGCCAAGTCCTCCGAATGCCCGATCTCGACACCATACTCGGCACCCGAGTCCAGCATAGTATGCCACAAGCTCTCGGCGAACGTCGCGAACACCAGGACGTTGAACACCGCCTGTCCGTCCCGCGCATCATTGCCGCGCCACAGCGTGACGCTGGTGTGGTCCATCGAGGTGGCTGCCGCGGTTCCGACCGGGAACGCCGCTGGATATAGATCGATCGACGACAGTTTGGCGAGCAGGGCGCGTGCCTTGTCGCCGGAAATGCGGATCAACACCCGCGCATGCGACTGGTCCGACAGCGAAGCCGAGGCCGCGAAACCTGGAGCCAGCGACCCCACCTGATGTCTGCCGCCTTTCGACAGCACGAAGAACTGATCCGGTCCCGACCAGATGAGCGTGGCTTCGGCTGCTCCAGCCGTCTTCGGTGTTTCCGGAACCGCTACGCCGAAATGCGCGTTAGCGGCGCTCGCCATCTCGGCCGCCTTGCCGCGTCGCGCCATCACCTGGACAAGATCGAAATTGCGAATTTCGGTCAGGGTGACGCCGGCCTCGCCATGCGCGCCATACGGTCCCGAAACCAGCGCGCGATGGAGCGGGCTGCGGATTTCCCAGGAAAACTCAGCCACGCTGGCGCCCTCCATCCGGATCGTAGAACACGGGATTGCAAATCTCGACGTCATAGTCTTCGCCGCGCAGCGGATCGTGCGCATGCACGATCTCGCCGATGCGCTCGCGACCGCGCTCGACAAGCGCAAGCCCGATCCATTGGTCTGCCGTCGGCGAATAGCAGACCGAGGTGATGTAGCCCTGGTCATTATCAGGCCCGGGTGTCTGCCCCTTCGGAATGATGTGCGCGCCGGAGCGTAGCCGTCGCGTCTTGTCGGTCGGCTTGATGCCGACGACGACCTGCCGATCCGCCGCAACCAGCGCCTCGCGGCCGGCCATGACGCGGCCGATGAAATCCTTCTTGGTCGACATCATCTTGCCCAGGCCGAGATCGGCCGCGGTGGTCGTGCCGCTGAGCTCCGGTCCCGCGACATGACCTTTTTCGATGCGCATGACGCCGAGCGCCTCGGTGCCGTAAGGCGTCACGCCGAACGGCTGGCCCGCGATCATCAGATTGCGGGCCATCGCCTCGCCGTAGCGCGCCGGCACCGAAATCTCGAACGCCATTTCGCCGGAGAAGGAGATGCGGAACAGCCGCGCCCTGACGTCGCCGCGCAACGCGACTTCGCGTGCGCCCATGAAGGGGAAGCCTTCGTTGGAAAGGTCTTCCGCAGGATCGACGATCTCTTTCAACAGGTCGCGGGTTTTGGGCCCGGCGATCGAAAATTGCGCCCACTGGTCGGAGACCGAAGTCAGCTGGACATCGAGTTCCGGAAACAGCACCTGCCGGCAGAATTCCAGATGCTGCATCACCAGTCCGGCCTTGGCCGTGGTGGTGGTCAGGAAATAGTGGTCCTCGGCCAGACGCGACGTGGTGCCGTCATCGTAGACGATGCCGTCCTCGCGCAGCATCAGTCCGTAGCGCGCTTTTCCCACCGCAAGATTGGAGAAGGTGTTGATGTAGACGCGGTCGAGGAAGGCGCCGGCGTCGGCGCCATGCACGTCGATCTTGCCAAGCGTCGAGACATCGCAGAAGCCAACGCCGGAGCGCACTGCCTTGACCTCGCGGGTCACCGATTCCAGCCAGTCCTTCTCGCCAGCGCGCGGATACCATTGCGCGCGCTTCCACAGACCGGTGTCGACGAAGATCGCGCCCTGTTCGGCGGCCCAGTGATGCGACGGCGTCAGCCGCGTCGCGTGAAAAGTCTCGTCGCGATGATGGCCGGCGAAGGCGCCTATGGCGACCGGCACATAGGGCGGCCGGTAGATCGTCGTGCCGGTCTCGGGAATGGATTTGCCCGTGACCGCTGCCATGATGGCAAGGCCGGCGACGTTCGAGGTCTTGCCCTGGTCGGTCGCCATGCCGAGCGTGGTGTAGCGCTTCAGGTGCTCGACCGATTCAAAACCTTCGCGCTGCGCCAGCTCGATATCCGATGCGGTGACATCATGCTGCTGGTCGACAAAGGCTTTGCCCTTGCCCGCGACATGCCACAGCGGCGTGAGCGAAAAGGCTTGGTCGTCGGCCACCGGCGCGGAGCCTGAACCATTGCCGTGTCCGGCATCACGTGCCGCCGCCGCGCCCGCCGCAAATCCTTCGCGCAGGCAGGCGCCAAGTCCGAAGGCGCCGTTGGCGGCACCCGCGGCAACCATGCCGGGCGGCGCGCCGTCGGGCACGAAGGCGGCGATGTCGTCGCGCCATTTCGGTCGGCCGCGATGATAGGAGGTGAGCCCGACCGCCGGGTTCCAGCCGCCGGAAACGGCAAGCCCATCGGCTTCCACTTCGGCACGTGCGCCGCCGGTGAGTGCGACGGAAATCTTGCGCACGCCATTCTTGCCGCCGTCGATGCCGCTGACGGGGCCAGGCAGTCCGGGAAAGCCGCCCTTGCTGGCAAGCGGTCGCTGGTGTGGCCGGCTTCCGCGGCGCGGGTCGACATGGCCGGCGCCCGCAAGCCCGCCTCCGAGCCCTCCCCCGCCAGTGCGCACCCCACTCCCTTTGTGGGTCAA
>NZ_JAPYKP010000127.1:0-18044 GCF_037179725.1 Mesorhizobium sp. Cs1321R2N1
CCTGCCGCAGCAGGAACACCGGCCGGCCGGTAGCTTGCGCCCTTGCATGCAGCCGGCGTGTCGCGGTCAGGTCGAGCCGCTGCGGATTGCCACGGATTTCCAGGATAACGGCGGCAAGCGCGGTCATCCTGGCGGCTTCCTCGGCGACCCACAGCGCATCGACAAGCCTGGGCGCCTCGGAAAACAGCAATTGTCCGGGCTCGATGCCGAAGCAGCCATGCAGCCCCCTGGCGTAGGGAAAGCCGGCCTCGTGGAAAATTTCCGATGTTCCGACCCATAAGACGGGCAACCCCTGCGCCCGGTTGAGGATCAGGCTGACGAGCGACAGAGCGAAGCCGGCCACGGCTCCCGCATCGCGGGTTTCCAGGCCATGGATTTCGGTCAGGGCGGCTTTCGGCAGGCCGCCGCTGAGCGCGGCATCGAGCCGCTCGATGCCGATGGGCAGGAAAGCATCCGGCAAGGCCGCGGCAAGGCCGCGCCGTACGATCGTCAGATCGCTGCGGGGGCCGGCGCCGGCATCAAGGGTCGCCGCCGCCGGCGCCTGCAGGCGCTCGGGCAGCGTTCCCTCTATTTTCGCGATCTGGCGGCGCAGGGCAAAAACAGTCTCCCGCGCCACGGCGGTCATCGCCATGACGGTCAGCTTCCACTCACAATTGTTCCTGTTATGTTCCTATAGATTCCAGAGGCGATCCGAAGAGTCAAGCAGAGTCATGAGGAATTTATTCCTGCACGTATCGGCACATGAGTCCGACATTCACATGTCCGCACGTCACCATGAGGTCGTCATCCCTGGGCGAAGCAGCCGCGCAGCGGCGTCGCGGAGACCCTGGGATCCATGCCGCGACCTTGGCCGTGAAGTGCAGCGGAGCAAATTCTGCACCGTGGCAGCGCACCGGAGTCCCGGCATGGATTCCGGGGTCTGCGCCGCGTCGCTGCGCTCCTTGCTCCGCCCCAGAATGACGAAGTGATGGGCGTTTCCTCGCCAATCGCCAACGTATTCGTCATCGAGGCTTCCTAGCGGCGAAATTAACGCGGCCACCAAATGAGACGCCCTGGCCGGCGCTGCGCGATGGTGGAAGGTCCGGCATGAGAAATTGCCGCGCCATTTGCCTGGACCGGCACGAAAGCCTATATGCCGGGATCAAAGGACAAAGCATGGCCCGCATTTACAAGACCCGCACCTGGCATGGCGAACTTGCGCCCTCGATGGAGGAACTGGAGTTCCTGGCCCTGGAGGCCTACGCCCATCTGCCGGAGGAATTTCGCAAGCTGACCGGCGAGATCGTCATCCAGATCGCCGAATTCCCGACCGACGAGATCATGGACGATTTGTCGCTGGAGACGCCGTTCGACCTGCTCGGCCTGTTCGAGGGGCGCGGCATCGCTGAACGCTGGAACCCGCAAACCGGCGAAGGCCCGAACCGCATCACGCTCTATCGCCGCGCCATGCTGGACTACTGGGCCGAAAACGAGGAATCGCTGGGCGACATCGTCACCCACGTGCTGATCCACGAAATCGGCCACCATTTCGGCCTGTCCGACGATGATATGGAGAAGATCGAAGAGGCTGCTGAGTAGACCACTTTCGTCACCCTAGGGGTCTGCGCCGCCTCGCTTCGCTCCTTGCTTTACCCTAGGATGACGAAAAGAGAGGAGCCTCCGCGCTTTCCAGCTACCAGTCGCTGAGCTTGGTATCCGGCCCGTATTCCTGGCCGTCGACATCCTTCACCACGGCCTGGCCGCAGCGCATGGTCTTGGCTTTCTTGTCATAGGCGTAGGTCGGCGAGCCGAACAGATGCCAGCCCTTGTTCAGCGCCGCCGTCACCTTATGGCAGAAGCTGGCGTCGTCCGGGGCGGTGAGAAAGCGGTAGAGTTTCATCGTCCAATTCCTGTCATGTACCCCAAGTCGACGAATATCATGCGCCGATGGCGGCGGCCTTCGCCAGCAGTTTTTCGGCCTGCGCCAGGTGCAGCCGCTCGACCATCCTGCCATTCAGCGCGATGACGCCCTTGCCGCTGTTTTGCGCCAGCGCGAAGGCATCCTTCACCGCGCGCGCCTCGGCCAGCGCCTGCGCCGACGGGGCGAAGGCACGGTTGGCGGCCTCGATCTGCGATGGATGGATCAGCGTCTTGCCGTCAAAGCCCATGGCGGCGGCCTGAGCGCACTCGCGCGCAAACGCATCCGGATCGCGAAAATCGTTGAACACCCCGTCGAGCATGTCGAGGCCGCCGGCGCGCGCCGCCAGCAGCATCTGCATCAGCCATGGCAGGAGATAGGCGCGGTCCGGCATCGCCAGCACGCCGGTCTCCTTGATAAGGTCATTCGTTCCGGCAATGAAACAATCCAGCCGCGAGGCGGGATCACGGCCGAGTTCGGCGATGGCGCCGATGTTGAGCATGGCCTTGGGCGTCTCGATCATCGCCCATAGTTTCACGCTGTCGGGAGCAAAATTGTCGTCCAGCACATCGCCGACCTCGAGCACGTCGCGCGGTGTGTCGACCTTTGGCAGCAGGATGCCGTCCGGTTCCGCCTTGGCGACGGCCGCAAGATCGTCAGTGCCCCATTCGCTGGACAGCGCATTGACGCGCACCACCATCTCGCAGCGCCGGCCATTGTGGTCGGCATCAGGGCGGTTGGCGAAAATGCCGGCCAGTTTTTCGCGCGCGGCGATCTTGTCGGCGGGGGCGACGGCGTCCTCCAGATCGATGATGACGGCGTCGCAGGCAAGCTGGGCGATCTTGGCCAGCGCCTTCTCGTTGGAGGCCGGGACATAGAGCACGGAGCGGCGCGGGCGGTAGGGTTCCATGTCCGATCTATGCCGCGTGTGGCTGGTCGAGGCAAGCGTCCGCCCGGTACCTGACACGAGCCAACCGCGAAAGCTTGCGCTGCCCCTTGCCTGTCCGTCCTCTGCAGCAGTTGCGGAAGGGGACCCTTCCTCTCCCCCGTCGATCGCCTAGTCCGGAGGGAGAGGAAAGGAGCCTGGCTGGGGCGGCGCCAACGTCCGGAACCGATGGCGGGCAGCGCACCAGCGCTGCACGAAAACTGCACTCGCCTGCGGAAAACCTCCTCCGATCCGCCGCATCGCTTCCCTACCAGCCTGCGAGACAGGCGGCATGCACAAGCGAGCAAAACCCCGTCTGCCCTATCGGCTGCGCAGCGAAGGCTGGTGGCTGGTCGACCCGCCACGCGCCAAGCCCGCCGCAATTGTCATCCCCTTTGTCCGCCCGCATCGCGCTCGGAAAATCCATGGCCGCGGTCCGCCAATCTTCCGAAGTTATCCCTAGCGCTTATGCCTGCTGTTTCATCAACGTCGCCGTGCTGATCGCCAACTACAATGTCGACCGTTCCGTTGAAATGACCGGCCAGGTCATTCCCCTCGACGCCTGGTATCTGCGCTCGCTCGGTCCAGGCGCGTTTCCGGCACTCGATCGCTTCTTCGATCATCAGAACAAGACCCCGGACGCGGGCGCTGTCCGCGAACTTGAAGGATTGCGGGCCAGCGACGAAGACTGGTATCGCAGCGTCCAGCGGAACTGGCGTGACTGGCGCTTTCGTGACTGGCGCCTGCTTCGATATCTCGACAGCAAGGGGTCGCTCGTGCTTCCTCAGCCTTCGCAACCTTCCTTGCCGGACCGCTGACCGATGCCGCATCACATTCTTGTCGCCGACGATGACCCGCATATCCGCGAAGTGATCTGTTTCGCGCTGGAAAAGGCCGGCATGAAGACGGCTGCCGTGTCCGATGGCGCCGCCGCCCTGCAGGCGATCGAACGGCACATGCCCGACCTTGTCGTGCTCGACATCGGCATGCCGGAGATGGACGGGCTGGAGGTCTGCCGGCGGCTGCGCCAGCGATCAGACGTGCCGGTGCTGTTCCTGTCCGCGCGCGACGAAGAGATCGACCGCATCCTCGGGCTCGAAATGGGCGGCGACGATTATGTGATAAAGCCGTTCAGCCCGCGCGAACTGGTCGCCCGCGTCAACGTCATCCTGCGGCGCGCCCGCCCGGCAGGGCCCGAACCGGTTGACGACAGGCAGTTCACCCATGGCAAGCTCACGCTAGTGCCGGCCAGCCATAGCGCCGGCTTCGACGGCCGGCCGCTTGCCCTGACCGGAATAGAATTCTCGATCCTGAAAGGGTTTCTGGCGCGGCCCACCCACGTGCTCGATCGCGACGCGGTGATGGCCAGTGCCTATGCCGGCAAGATCCATGTCGCCGACCGCACCGTCGACAGCCATATCCGCAACATCCGCGCCAAGCTGGCGGCGGTCGGATGCCTGGATGCCATCGAGACGGTGCACGGCGTCGGCTTCCGGCTCGGCCGATGCGGCTGACGACCTCAAGCAAGTGGAGCGGCCGCAAATGGCGGCCGCGCCTCGCCACGGTCGTCGTCGCCATCCTGATCCTGGTGATGGCCTTGCCGCTGGTCGGCCTGTTCTTCTTCCGCCTCTACGAAAACCAGTTGATCCGCCAGACCGAGGCGGAGCTGATCGCGCAAGGTGCGGCGATCGCCGCCATCTATGCGCAGGAGGTGCGCGACGCCGGCATTTCCGGAGACAAGCTCGGTGTGCCGATGCCTGAGGCCAATGGCACCGCGAACCGAGGCGCCGATTCGCCTTATCGGCCGATCGAGCCGCAGCTCGATCTCGCCTCGGATTACGTGCTTGCGACCCGGCCGGCGGGGACGCCTGCCACGGCCGATCCAGCCTTCGCCGCGATCGGCGCGCGGCTGACCGGCATTCTCGACGCGACGCAGAAAACCACGCCGGCCGGCTTCCGGCTGCTTGACCCCACAGGTGTCGTCATTGCCGGGCGCGACGAGATCGGGCAGTCGCTTGCCGAGGTCGAGGAGGTGCGTGAGGCCCTCGCCGGGCACTATGCCAGCGCGCTCAGGCTGCGTATCCCCAACCAGCCGCCGCCGCCGCTCTATTCGGTCAGCCGCGGCACCAGGGTGCGCGTCTTCGTCGCGCTGCCGGTTGCCGTCGACCGCAAGGTCGCCGGCGTGGTCTATGTCTCGCGGACGCCCAACAACATCATAAAACATCTCTATGGCGAACGCGGCAAGGTGACAGCGGCGGCGATCGCCATCCTCGGCGGCACGCTGCTCATCGGCCTCGTCTTCCTGCGCACCGTCAGCCGGCCGATCTATGCGCTGATCGACCGCACCCAGCGCATTGCCGCCGGCGAGCGCGGCGCGATCCGGCCGCTCGACCATCATGGCACGCGCGAAATGGCCGAATTGTCCGCCGCCTTCCTCGACATGGCCGAAAAACTGCAGGCGCGCTCGGACTCGATCCAGACCTTCGCCACCCATGTCTCGCATGAACTCAAGTCGCCGTTGACGGCGATCCAGGGCGCTGCCGAACTGCTGCGCGATTCCGGCTCGGCGATGGACGATGACGAGCGGCGGCGCTTCTCCAACAATATCGTCACCGATGCCGGGCGGCTCAATTTGCTGGTGCGGCGGCTGCTTGACCTGGCACGGGCCGAAAACCTTGCACCGAGCGGCGAAAGCACCTCGGTCGGTGCGGCGCTGGCGCTGCTTCCCGTCGACACCAGGCTCGCGGTTCGCGTCGAGGCCGGCGGCGATCTGGCCTTACGCATCTCGGCCGAGAACGGAGCAATCGTATTTGGCAATCTCATCGATAATTCGGCCCGGCACGGCGCGACGCAAGTTTCGATCACTGCCGCAAGCACCGGCGGCAAGGCGACGGTGCTGGTCAGCGACGATGGCGCCGGCATTTCGCCAAGCAACCAAGCGCGCATCTTCGAGCCGTTCTTCACCACGCGCCGCTCTACCGGCGGCACCGGCATGGGGCTGGGCATCGTGCTGGCCCTCCTGAAAGCGCATGATGGTACGATCCGGCTGGTTGACACCGAGCGCGGCACGCGCTTCGAGATCACCTTGCCGGTCGCGTAAGACGGACGGCGGATCGGAGAAAAAAGTGCGCTACGACATCGTCATCATCGGCGGAGCCATCGTCGGGTCCTCGGTCGCCTACTATCTGCGCGAGGAAGGGTTTTCCGGCTCGATCGCGCTGATCGAACGCGACCCACAATTCGCCCATGCGGCGACGACGCTGTCCATGGCGTCGATCCGCCAGCAATTCTCCATTCCGGAAAATATCCGCCTGTCGCAATTCACGCTGAAACTGTTCCGGCGGCTGAAGGAAGAATTCGGCGCCGAAGCCGATATCGGTTTTCGCGAGGGTGGCTATCTCATCCTTGCCGGCGAGGCCGGGCTGCCGATCCTGAAGGCCAATCACGCGGCGCAGGTCGCCGAGGGCGCAGACATCCTGCTCGAGGACGCCGACCAGCTGACGCGCCGCTTCCCCTGGCTGTCGGCCGAAGGCATCACCGCCGGCGCCTATGGCCGAAGCGGGGAAGGCTGGTTCGACGCCCATGCGATGCTGATGCTGTTCCGCAAGGCGTTGCGGGAGAAGAAGATCGACTTCATCAGCGCTTCGGTCTCCGGCATCGAGCGGCAGGGCGACCGCGTCACCGGCGTCAGCCTCGACAATGGCGATCGGCTGGAGGCCGGCATCGTCATCAATGCCGCCGGGCCGAACGCCGGCAAGGTCGCCGCCCTTGCAGAGCTGGCGCTGCCGGTCGAGCCACGCAAGCGCAATGTCTTCGTCTTCGAGGCGCACGAGAAATATGCCGACATGCCGCTGCTGGTCGATCCCTCCGGCATCTATGTCAGGCCGGAAGGCTCGGTCTACCTCACCGGCGGCGCCGAGCCGGAAGAGGGCGACGGCCCGGCCAATGCCGGGGATTTCGAGGTCGACTGGCCGCTGTTCGAGGAGGTGATCTGGCCGGTGCTGGCGACCCGCATCCCGGCCTTCGAGGCCATCAAGCCGACGCGCGCCTGGGCCGGGCATTATGACTACAACACGCTGGACCAGAACGCCGTGATTGGCCCGCATCCCGAGGTGGCGAATTTCCTCTTCGCCAACGGATTCTCCGGCCACGGCCTGCAGCAGGCGCCGGCGGTCGGCAAGGCGCTGGCCGAGTTGATCGTGCATGGCGGCTATCGGACGATCGACTGCTCGGCGTTTGGCTATGCGCGTATCGCTGAGGGAAGAGCGTTCCGGGAATTGAACGTGATTTGAAGGGCTGGGCTGCCTCTCCCTTCTCCCCTTGTGGGAGAAGGTGGCCGAGCAAAGCTCGGTCGGATGAGGGGTGTTCCAGCTTGGCAAGGACGGCGATCCGTCACCCACCCCTCAACCGTCTCGGCGCTGCGCGCCGATCCACCTTCTCCCACAAGGGGAGAAGGAAGAAGCGTCTACGCCATCATCGCCTCAACCCTAAGCGCATTGCCCAGCGCATTGCCTCCGGCCGTGTTGTCGAAGATGCCCCAGACCTCGGCACCCGCAGCGGCCGCTGCCTCCAATTGTCGGCTAAATCGGGCGAGATTTTCGGCATCGTAATCGGAGTAATAGACGCGCGGCGTGCCGTGCCAGCGGAAGTAGGCGAGGCTAGGCCAGCCGCCCGGCACCGCGGCAGATGGCACCGGAGCGGGGTCGGCGGCGACACGCGCGATCCGGCGATCGGCCAGAAGCGCTTCAGCGTCCGGTTCGAACCAGCCGGCATGGCGCGGCTCGCAGACCAGCCTGGCCTTTGTTCGCCTGCTGTCGAAGAAACCGCGCGCGACATCCGGCTCGAAGGGCAGGCTCGGCGGCAGCTGCGCCACAAGCACGCTCAGCTTTGCGCCGAGACCTTCGACCTGCTGGAGAAAGCTTTCCAAAAGCTCGTTGCAGTCGACGAGACGGCGCTCATGGGTGATCGCCTTCGGCAGCTTGACGGCGAAGCGAAAGTGCTCCGGCACGGCGCGCGCCCAGCGCTCGTAGGTCTCGCGGCGATGCGGCTTGTAGAAGGACGTGTCGATCTCGACGATCGGAAAATGCCGGCCGTAGCGTTCGAGATGCGATCCGGGTTGCGGAAAATCTTGCTGGTATCGTGTCGGAATGCCCCAGCCGGCCGTGCCTATGAAACATACCTGTTTTGCCATGCATTGGATGTGGACCGGACGAGATCCGGGTCAAGGCGGACAAAGGGTATGCAAAGCAGCGACCCGCGGCTCACGCAGCAACCCGCCTTCCAGCCTCGACATGCGCTTGAAGCCAGGCCAGCACCCGCGCCCACCCCTTTGCATGTTCGGCCGCCGCCTCATGCAGCCCGGCAAAGCCGCCATGGCAAATGGTGAGGCGCGTGCCCCTTGAAATCGGCTCCAGCAGCCAGGCGACCATGGTTTGCCGCCGGCCAAGCGTAGGATGGTCCCACTCATAGGCCCGCGTCTGCACGATCCGGCGCGGCGCTTCGATTTCGAGGAACTCGCCGCTGGTCGGCAGG
This sequence comes from Mesorhizobium sp. Cs1321R2N1, assembly GCF_037179725.1. Taxonomy (NCBI): domain Bacteria; kingdom Pseudomonadati; phylum Pseudomonadota; class Alphaproteobacteria; order Hyphomicrobiales; family Phyllobacteriaceae; genus Mesorhizobium; species Mesorhizobium sp. Cs1321R2N1. Next base: position 8,355 of record NZ_JAPYKP010000127.1, read on the forward strand.
TCCATGCCGTCAGCCGTGCGGACAATAACGGTCCAACGGCCGCCGACGCGCGGGTCGGCCGACCAGTCGACCATCCGGTAGGTCTCGGCTGACCCCCACCATTGCTCTACCTCCTTGCCGATCAGCGCCTCGAAGATGCGTTCCGGAGGTGCTTCCATCTCGGCGGACGTCATGACGGTCTCGCCATTGGTCATGCTCCGTACCCTGAGAGCGTGCATCATGGATGTCTCCAGATTTGTTTCGCTAGCAAAACGAGCCTTCACCCTTTCGATGGCGGGCGCTCGAACCCCTTGCCGGTCTCGAGCAGGCTCTTGAGGCTGGCCAGCACCAGCGGCCAGCCCTTGGCAACGTCGCCGATCAGCTTGTGCGGCCCGTCCGCTTCATGGGTGACGGCAAGCTTCATCAACTCGCCTTCCTGTTCGATGGTGAAGGTGCAGCGCGTGTAGCCGTCTTCCCTGATCTCGGGCATCCATTCATTGCGCCATTTTATGACCAGGCGTCGCGGCGGATCGATCTCGAGGATCTCGCCGCTGTCGGCGACTCGCCCGTCCGGGAAGATCAGCTTCCAGCTGGAGCCCACTTTCCAATCGCTCTCCTGATAGGAGCAGAGGAAAAACTGCCGGTTGAACTCCGGGTCGGTCAACGCTTCCCAGAGCTTTTCGGGCGTGGTTCGGATATAAGTCACATAAACGAAGCTGTTGCTCATCAGTCTTCCCTTTCGAGGCGTTTCTTCAGCTCGCTGAGGGCTGTCAGCCGCCCCCGCTCGAATTTGCCGATCCAGCGTTCGGCGATCTCATTGATCGGAACCGGATTGAGGTAGTGCTCCTTCTCTCGGCCCCGGCGTATGGTGGTGACGAGGTTTGCTTCCTCCAGGATCGCCAGGTGCTTGGTCACCGCCTGGCGGGTCATGGCCATCTCAGCGCACAGCGCATTCAGCGTCTGCCCATTCCTGGCATGGAGGCTGTCCAGCAATTGCCGGCGTGTCGGGTCCGCCAGGGCGCGAAAGGCTGCATCCATGCTCATGGCTTTAATATGCAACCAAATGGTTGCATGTCAAGCGGCAAGATGCCCGTTGTTGGCCGTAGGCGGGAGAAGAAATCAGCGCTTGCGGGAGATCCAGAAGGCGTCGGGCATACGTTTCATGCCGATGCGTTCGTAGAAGCCGACAGCATCGGGCATCGAGATCAGGCTGATGGCGACCGACGGTCCGAGCTGCCGGACAACCTCGTCCATCAGCCCCTTGCCGATGCCCAGGCCTTGCGCCTTGGCCGAGACGGCGAGATCGGAGATGTAGCAGACCCAGGAAAAGTCGGTCAGGCAGCGGGCAACGCCAATCAGCGGCTTGGCTTCCATTTCGAGAGGGGCCATTTCGAGAGGGGCCATGTCGAGAGGGGCCATCTCGAGACGGGCGGTCACGATCAGGTTGGCGCCTTCCAGCATCGCCTTCAGCCTTGCCTCGTCATCGACGGGCCTGACTTCGCCGAGACCGGATTCCACCAGCACGCGGCGGAATTCGGGAATGCCGAGCGTCGGTTCGCGCGCGTAGAGGACGTGGGCGTTTTCTGCCATGGGACCAGACTGCACCATCGGGCGGCGATTTCGAAGCCGTTTTTGTGCGGCACCCTCTTGCCGGCACCCACAAACAGTTGCCTTTTATTTGCGCGCGGCTTTGTGTAAACCGGGCCTCAGCAAATCCCCGCAACGAAAAACACGGGCCAAAGCCATGGAAAAATTCACCAAGCTCACCGGCGTCGCCGCTCCCATGCCGATCGTCAATGTCGACACCGACATGATCATCCCGAAGGATTATCTCAAGACGATCAAGCGCACCGGGCTTGGCACCGGCCTGTTCGCCGAGATGCGCTACAATGACGACGGTTCGGAAAATCCGGATTTCGTGCTCAACAAGCCGGCCTACCGCAAGGCGCAGATCCTGGTCGCCGGCGACAATTTCGGCTGCGGCTCGAGCCGGGAACACGCGCCATGGGCGCTGCTCGATTTCGGCATACGCTGCGTCATCTCGACCTCGTTCGCCGACATCTTCTACAACAACTGCTTCAAGAACGGCGTGCTGCCGATCACCGTCAGCCCCGAGGACCTGGAGAAGCTGATGGACGACGCCTCGCGCGGCTCCAACGCCACTCTGTCGGTCGATCTCGAAGCCAAGGAAATCCGTGGTCCGGACGGCGGCGTGGTCACATTCGACCTCGACGATTTCAAGCGGCACTGCCTGCTCAACGGGCTCGACGATATCGGCCTGACCATGGAAAAGGCCGGCGCCATCGCCTCGTTCGAGAAGAAGAACGCCGAACTGCGCCCCTGGGCCTGAAGCCCTGAACAGATAGGCCCGGCCGCGAGCGGTCGGGTTCGTGGCGACCGAGGGAGGGACAGTCATGACACGTTTGCTTCTGGCCGGCGTTTGCGCTTCGGCGGTGATGTTTCTGACGATCGCGGGCGCGCATGCACAGACCGGCACTGTGCTCGTGCCGGCCCGCGATGCGTCCGGCGCCGCCGACCAGGGCGCGTCAAGCACGGGCAACGTGGCGCTGGCCGAGGATGACAAGCAGGCGCCGATCCCGTTCGAGGGCGGTCAGCTGACCATCACGCAGCCGGAGCAGGACGGCGAAAAGGTGCTGGCCTATGACGGCAAGCAACTGGCCAGCAACTACGATGTCTTCTTCGACAAGATCGTGGAGGTCGGCGGCATCAAGGTGGCGCTGTTCAATGTCGGCGATGGCGGCAATCAATGCGGCCCGGCGACGGTGATCGTCTGGAAGCCGGAAGGCGGCGAGATCCAGGGCACCACGGTCGAGCAGGACGAGTGCGGCGCGCCGCCCTCCGCGGTGTCCGACAACGCCATTTATTTCGTGCCGTATCTCTTGCCGGGGGAGCAGAAGCCGGCGCTGCAGTGGTCGCCGACGGATGGGCTGACGATTTCCGGCAATCTCACCTACATGCCGGAACCCGGCACCGACTGGAAAGACATTGATCCGGAAAAGTACCAGAACATCATCGACGCCTTCCACAACGAGGCCGTCTACAAGGAAGCCGAAAAACTGCTCGGCAAGGACATGCCCGACATGGCGACCAGCCTGCTGGTCGGCGGCGGCACGGAAAAGACCGCGTCCGGCGCCTTCTACGCCAGCGGCTGCGTGCCGCATGATTGCGGCGGCAATGACGGTTTCATGGCGGTCGACCCGGCCAAGCACCAACTCTATTTCGCCCGCCGCGGCGACAATGGCCAACCGAACGCCTGGCCGGCGCTGGCGACATGGCCGGCCGACGTGAAGGAGGCGCTGGACAAAGCGCTGGGGTCGGCGAATTAGGTAGAGCATTTCCGGCGAAAACAGGGCGAGGCGAATTTCCTCCGGCTTACGCGCGACAACCGTCCATTGTTGCCGACGCGCGCAGGACTGCGGTTTATACGCCGTTCTTCCTTTGAGTGCCGCCGATCGCCGGCGCGGAGATCGAGGATGGTCTTCGCCCAACCCGCGTCAACGGCGATATTCGTGGGGCAAATGGAACCAGATCGGCCGCGCGGCGTCATAGAAGCAGCTTCGCAGCAGTGCCTGGAGTAAATTGATGGTCAGGCTCGTTCTTCTGGCGTTTGTTTTGTTGGCCTTCGCATCTGGCGCCACGGAGGCGGCAAAGCTGGACGCAGCCGCCATCAACAATGCTCAATTCGGCGAAGCCGCAACGAAGGGCGTCGATGCGACCGTGCTGAAGGCACAGATCCTTTTGGACCGCGCGCGGTTCTCGCCTGGCCTGATTGATGGCCGCCAGGCGGAGAACTTCACCAAGGCGGTGCGGGCATTTCAGGCGGCCAACGCGCTGCCCGCCGATGGCAAGCTCAACCGGGAGACCTGGGACAAGCTGGCCGCAGCCTCACCAGGCCCGGTTCTTGTGAATTACGAGCTGACGCGCAAGGATGTCCGTGGACCGTTTACCAAGCGCATTCCGGCCGGTATGGAAAGAATGGCTCGCCTGCGCAGGCTCGGCTATCGCAGTTCGCTGGAACGGATCGCAGAGCACTTCCACATCAGCGAACAATTGTTGCGAAGGCTCAACCCGGGCATCAGCTTCAGGAGGGCGGGCGCAAAGCTGCTGGTGCCGGCTATCGCCCGAGGCGATCCGCCCTCAGCCGTTGCCAACGTCGAAGTCGACAAGGCCGCGCGCCAAGTTCGCGTTCTCGACAATTCCGGCAAAGTGGTTTCGGTCTATCCCGCCTCGATTGGAAGCGAAGAGAAGCCGGCGCCGAGCGGCGAGGCACAAGTCACACGCGTAGTCCACAATCCCACCTATCACTATGATCCCAACTTCGCCTTCAAGGGGGTCAAAACCAAACGACCCTTCACCATCGCTGCCGGGCCTAACAATCCTGTCGGATCGGTCTGGATCGATCTGTCCATTGAAAGTTACGGGATTCACGGCACGCCCGAACCAGGCAAGATCGGGAAGACCTTTTCGCATGGTTGCATCAGACTGACCAATTGGGATGCCGAAGACCTCGCCCTTGAGGTGCACAAAGGCACAAGGGTTGTCTTCACCGGAGAAACGGCTGAATCGGCCAACGACCAACCCGGCTGACGCATGACGGGCAATTGGGACCCCTGAGCCGGTGCCGGGGCGGCACGGAGAGCACCTCACGGTAGCCGGCGCACGAGCTGGCATATCGACGTCACAGGTCCTGCACCGTCGATCCATTCGTCTTGGCCCTTGGCGGGATCGGCGTTTTCCCCACAGAGTAGCTGCAACCATGCGAGGTCCTTCATGCGCAAGCTCATCTCCACCGGTTCGCCGTTCGAAAAGACCGCAGGCTATTCGCGTGCGGTGGTGCAGGGCGACTGGTGTTTCATCTCCGGCACCACCGGCTACGACTATGCGACCATGACGATGCCGGACACGGTCGAGGCGCAGACACGCAACTGCCTGGCGACGATCGGCAAGGCGTTGCAGGACGGCGGCTTTGACATGGCCGATGTGGTGCGGGCGCATTACTACGTCACCGACCAGGCTTTCGTGGACGTGGTCTTCCCGATCCTCGGCGAGACGTTCGGCGACATCAGGCCGGCGGCGACGATGATCGTGTGCCAGCTCAACAAGCCGGAAATGAAGATCGAGATCGAGGTGACGGCGCTGCGGCGTACGGCCTGAGGAGACCTACGCCATGAAGGTCAGGCGCATCGTGGCCAATATCGAGACACCGAACGCGGCGGCGGCGAACCGTTTCTACCATGGCGTGCTTGGCCTCGACATCCTGATGGATCAGGGCTGGATCGTAACCTACGGTTCCGGGGAAACGATGCAGGTGCAGGTCAGTTTCATGGCGCAAGGCGGGTCCGGTACGCCGGTGCCGGACTTGTCGATTGAGGTCGATGACGTCGATGCGGCGCTCGAGGCCATGAAGGCCGCCGGTTTCGTCATCGAATATGGGCCGGCCGACGAACCCTGAGGCGTCCGGCGCTTCTATGTGCGAGATCCCCTTGGCCGGCTGGTCAATATTCTCTCGCATCGGTGAGGGTCCCTCTGCGGGTCAGCGCGCGTGAAGACCCTGAGATGCCGGCGGGACAGCGCCCCCTCTGGCCTGCCGGCCATCTCCCCCTCAAGTGGGGAGATTGACGTCACCTCGGCTTTCGCCAATCTCCAACAACGAACGAGGAGGCGAGGCGGCTGCCAATCTCCCCATTAGAGGGGGAGATGCCCGGCAGGGCAGAGGGGGGCGCGAAGGATCGCGGCGAAAGGTCGTTCGTCCCAGCATTCATCCTCCCCTTGCGCTGCAACCGCTTGGCGTTTAGCAAGGCCGCGGTCGCACAGCGCCGCGCGCCTCCTTGGCGTGCAAAGGACGCTGTGCAAAATCGAAACGCAATCTTTCTGGGACGGCTCTCCATGGCAACGAAGCATCTTTTCCTGCTCCCCGGCGACGGCATCGGCCCCGAGGCCATGGCCGAGGTCAAGAAGCTGATAGCTGCCATGAACGCAACGCTCGGCAGCGGCTTTGTCACCGATGAGGGCCTGGTCGGCGGCTGTGCCTACGATGCGCATGGCGCGGCGATTTCCGATGCCGATATGGAAAAAGCGATGGCCGCGGACGCTGTGCTGTTCGGCGCCGTCGGCGGGCCGAAGTGGGATGCCGTGCCTTACGAGGTGCGGCCCGAGGCCGGCCTGCTGCGGCTGCGCAAGGACATGGAGCTGTTCGCCAATCTGCGCCCGGCGATCTGCTATCCGGCGCTGGCCGCATCGTCCTCGTTGAAGCAGGAAGTCGTCGAAGGCCTCGACATCCTCATCGTGCGCGAGCTGACCGGCGGCGTCTATTTCGGCGAGCCCAAGCAGATCATCGATCTCGGCAACGGCCAGAAGCGCGGCATCGACACGCAGGTCTACGACACGTTCGAGATCGAGCGCATTTCGGGCGTCGCTTTCGAGCTCGCGCGGACCCGCAAGAACCACGTCACCTCGATGGAAAAGCGCAACGTCATGAAGTCTGGCGTGCTGTGGAACGAGGTCGTCACCCAGACCCACAAGGCGCGCTATTCCGACGTCAAGCTCGACCACATGCTGGCCGACGCCGGCGGCATGCAGCTGGTGCGCTGGCCAAAACAGTTCGACGTCATCGTCACCGACAATCTGTTCGGCGACATGCTGTCCGACATCGCCGCCATGCTGACCGGCTCGATCGGCATGCTGCCGTCGGCCTCGCTCGGCGCGCCCGACGTGAAGACCAAGAAGCGCAAGGCGCTCTACGAGCCGGTACATGGCTCGGCCCCCGACATTGCCAGCAAGGGCATCGCCAACCCGATCGCCATGATCGCCTCCTTCGCCATGTGCCTGCGCTATTCCTTCGGCATGGTCGATGAAGCCGACAAGCTCGAAGCTTCAATCGCCGCCGTGCTCGACCAGGGCTGGCGCACCAAGGATATTTTCTCCCCCGGCATGACCGAGGTTGGCACCGTCGAGATGGGCGACGCAATCATCGCAAAATTCCTGGCCTAGCCGCAGGGCGGCTCGGCCTCAGCGGATCTCGCCGGCAAGCTGCCGCAGCAGGCCGACGAGCTGCGCCTCGTCCACAGGTTCGAAGAAGGCCGCGTCGGCGGCCTCGACGGCGACGATCGCTTGCTGTGCGGCGGCCACTCCGGCGGCGGTGACGCGGATCACCTTGGCTCGGGAATCCCGGGGGTCGGCCTCGCGTGCAATCAATCCCTTGACTTCCAGCCGGGCGACGACGTCCGAGGTCATCTTCACCTCCGTGCCGGCCTGGGCGGCGAGCTGCACCTGGTTGGGCGGCTCGCCATTGCGGCCGAGCCACATCGCCGAGGCGAGCAGCACGAATTGGACATGTGTCAGGTCGAGCGGCGCCAGCGCCGCCGTCATGACACGCTGCCAGCGCATCGTGGTCCGCCAGAGCAGCAATCCGGGGCTCTCCGATGGTCCGCCCTTGAAGCGCGTGTCCAGTTCAGCCACGGTTCGCCAACGCCTCCGCCTGCTTGAACAGCCTGGCCATCGAGACGTCGAAATCGCCACTGATCTGCGGCCCGAGTTCCGGGCCGACCTCGGCGGCCGAAGGGCCCGAGATATCAAGCCGGTGCGTCACCTGCGTGCCGCCTTCGACGGGCACCAGCGTGTGCCGGAACAGCAGCGTGGTGTCACCGAACGAAGTTTCATCGGCATAGGTCAAATTGTCGACGAGATCGACGATGGTCGATTCGAACGTGTCCTGTCCGACCGGTGTCACCGAGACGCGGGTGCCCTTGGCGAACGGCCCGTGCGGCACGAAAGGTCGGACCCCTCATAGGTCAGGCGACCTTCATGCAAGGCCTTGAGCGCGTTCCAGATGGCTCGCGCCGGAAGCGGGGAAGTCGCGGTGTATTCATTGGTCCACATTGTCCTGGCTCCGTCCGTCTTGTCCGATCGATCCTTCGATCCGTGCACAGACTATCTGTGCGCGGATTAAATTGCAAGCGGAATTTTCGGCCGCAACATTCGATGAGCGGATACTGGGTTGTTCATGATTGCCATGTGCACGCGACGCTATATGCCGACACCAGCCGGCACCGGTCCCCACTGGTTTTCACGCGCCTGGGTCGGGATCAGCGCGAAGACCAGGATGATCAGGCTGCCGATGCTGGGGATGAGGATCAGCAGATAGAGCCAGCCCGACAGGCCGATATCGTGCAGCCGGCGCACGGTCATGCCGAGGCCGGGCAGGAGCGTCGCCAGGAGGAAGGTGCCGCAGAGGCCGACCGTCACCACCGCGGAGACATCGGTGTCGAAATTGCCCATTTCGATATCGGTGAAGATGCCGATGCCGCCGATGATGAGCAGGCAGATCACCCAGAACAGGCAGTAGCCCCAATATTCCTTGCGGCGGGCGCGGCCGGCGAAGTTGAAGTAGTTCCGCGTCAGGCCACGCCAGAAATAGCCCCAGAGATCACTGGATTCGGCGGTTGCGCTCTCGCTGGATCGGCCGAAATGCTGCGCCTGCGGTGCGCGGGCCGCGGGTGCGGTGCCGGCTGGAGCCGGTGCGGCGTTTATGCCGGCGGCCACGGTCGAGCTCGCGGTGGTTTGGCCAGCGATCGAAAAAACGTCTCGCGCCTGGCCGCCGCCCGCCTGGAACTCCACCACCGTCCCATTGGGCATCGCGGTTTGCCGGCGCAGGTTCTCGCGGGTGAAGGTGTAGCGGTTGCCGTCGGCGCCGGTGATGAAGCCGAAGCCCTGATCCTCGTCATAGTGAAGCACTTCGCCGCGCATCGCCCACCCCTTGTCGCCACGTCCCTGCCAAGATGTGGCACAGGGCCGAACCGATGGGCAAGCCGCCCATAAGCTACCGCCTTCGCGGCAAATGACGCAAAAATCAGCAGCGAGGCTTTCGCGTCGGTCTTACGACGGGCGCTTCTTCGTCTTCTTGTGCTTAGGCGCGCCGGTATTTTCGAATTTCGGCTTGCCCGGCTTTTTCGCCCACGGCTTTGCATCATGCGCGGCTGCCGGGCGCTGGTCGGCGGAAGCCGGTGCACGCTTCTCGAACCTGCGCTTCGGCGCGTTCGGGTCGAACGGCGCCTTGCCGCGATGCGGTTTCTTGTCCGGGCTGGGCGGCTGGTAGCCGGCCCGCGACAGGTCAGGCGTGCCGTCCAGCCGCTTCACCACGATGTTGCCCTGCAATTTGCGGTCGGGACCGATCGCGGCGAGAAAACGCTCGGCCCAGTCGGCGGCGATCTGCACGAACGTCTCTTCCGGCTGCATCTTGATCGCGCCGATCTCACGCTTGCTGATGCTGCCGGCACGGCACAGCATCGGGATCAGCCAGCGCGGCTCGGCATTCTGCCGGCGTCCGACCGACAGCGAGAACCAGACGCTGGCGCCGAAATCGTCGCGGCGGCTGGGCGCCTCGTCGCGGTGCGCAAACTTCTCGCCCGCCGGTCTTTCGCGCGAAGGTGTGAAAGGCGCGACGTCCATCAGATCCTCGGGCGCGGAGCGGCTGGCGCGGCACTGGCGCACAAAGGCGGCCGCCACCTGTTCGGCACCATGCCTGGCGAGAAGCGCGTCGATGAATGCACGCTCGTCGTCCTTCACCGGTTCGTCGAAAGCCGGATCGGCAAGGATGCGCTCGTCGTCGCGCCGTATCACGTCGTCGGCCGAGGGCGGGCTCGCCCATGTCGCCGTCAGCTTGGCGCTTTGCAGCAGCCGCTCGGTGCGCCT
>NZ_JAPYKP010000128.1:0-17946 GCF_037179725.1 Mesorhizobium sp. Cs1321R2N1
CCATCAGGACCATCGACGCCCTGTGGCAGGCCATTGGCGATATCTGCAATCTCTTCTCCCCAACAGAATGCAGAAACTACTTCGCTGCCGCAGGATATGGACTCACATGAAAGTCCGCCGCTCTAGGAAACCGGGGCGCTCCTCGGCCCCATGCAGTTGGATTGTACCGACCGCCTTCATCACCGCCGAAAAAAGCGCCCGACTGACCGCGAGATCAAGCCATCAGCAGCATGTCTTAGGTACAAACTGTTACCTATGTCTCCGGGCCGTACAGGTTTGAAGTGGTAGCGGGAGACCGTTCTCTCCGCTTTCAACACTCTCACCTATCCCCTTCGAACTAATTGTCGCTGCATAGCCGACCCGAGGCTGCAACGTCGCGCGGCATAACAGAACAGTAGTTGGCGCGAGTGGCGCAACGCGGTCGCTTGGGTTAGGGATGTGTCCTCGCTCTCGGGCAAACGCCAATGATTTCCGACGACAAATTCATCGAACTCATTACCGCTGCAATCAATCGGCTGACGATGGAGAGCGCCGAGGTCCAGTGGAACGTGAAAATCGAGCGCCGACAGTTTGACGTTCTCGCCACCATTCAGGCTGGATTTTATCACGTGCTGATCGGGTTTGAGGTAAAGCACAAGAGGCGAGCAATCTCGGTCGAAATGATCGATGCCTTTGTAACCAAGGCCAAGGACGCGAACGTCCATAAGGCGGTTTTCGTTAGCACCAGCGATTATCAAGAGGGTGCAATTCGAGTTGCCAAGCGCCATGATGTTGATCTCTTTAAGATCGCCTTCCCGACCAATGAATTTAGGCTACCTCCCATCACCGTGTTGGCTGGAGATGGGTCGCCACCATTTGTGGTTCAACCCGAGGTAAGAGACCTAGGCGAGACAGATGCTCATCGGGTCGTTCGTGTTACCCTCGAATACCGGGATGGTTCGAAGGCAAACCTGCCCGACGAGCCTTCTCAGATGACCTACTATCTTCGAAAGACCTCAGTGGAGGGAGGGAGCAGTTTGCTGGAAGCGGTGGACCCGCTTGCATCACAGCCATTTGCCAACGGAACGTCACTCGTTCGCCGGGTGGTATTTGGTCGCTCGGTCACTCCACCGGACAACTACTTTTTCAGCTCCGGGATAGTCACGGCGATTGAGGTGGAAATCATGCGCATCCGTGCCCGCGTACTGGATGCTGACGTCAGAGTGGAACTGTCGGCTGTTTCCGCTCAGGTTTCATATGAGAATGTGCTGACCGGCCAGAAATTTGAAACAGACCTTTCGACGTTGCCACTTGGCGGGGCGTCACTCGAGGCCGGAAAATTCTATTTCCTGTACCATCCCCTTCGCTACTTCTACGTGGACGAGGTGGTCGGAGATAGCATGACTTTATATCTCGTTGAGAGCTTTCAGGACGGTCAGCTCTTCGCGGCCATCATGACCAGCAGCGTCAAGTATTCAGTTTTCTACATACCGCTGACAGACAAAACGATCACTAGACGGTTGGAGGACCGCCTTGCAAAAATGAAGGCTCGGTAGCCGAAGATCAGTGCCCAATCGATGGGAGAATATCGAAGCGTTGCGGGGATGTAGCGAGACATGCCGTCCCGGAATAGAGACAACGTTCGTAAACCGTCGCTCGATATGCCCGCCTCACCAGATAGCTTATGCATATCCGGGTGTTGGCCACTTCAACATCTCCGCATTTCGGCATGTCCTCAAGGTTGGTAATGCGAGGGCATTGTCCGAAAAAGACATCCACGCGCAGCCAAATGTCCGCGATGTCTCTGTATATCACTCAGCCCAACCCCTGCTGGCCGTTACGGACTAGCTGCTAGTGCAGCAGTACACCGGTTCCCCCTCATCCATGCACTTTGGCTCGATGTTGCCGACTTTAGTTATTGAAACGACGGTTATGTCGCCGGTTGCGCTTTTTGTGCACCCGATGCACTGCTGTTTCGAGGCGCACAACTTGTCGATCAGCGTTGCATAGGTTGGCGCGGTCGTGTCCAAAAAGAACAGCTTTCCAAGCGAGGCTTGGTCCTGATCGGAGCCTTTGAGCTGTATCGAAAGATGTGCGTTTGTGTCTTTCTCCAGCTGCGCTACCAAATTCCTCAGTTCACCACCATGCGAGACGGAGGCTGGCTGACTTGGCACGTTGAACTTGTATAAGGCGTAGAAAATTAGGCCGCCGAAAACAAGGATGAACAATATCGCAATAAACCCGGAAAGGACGGGGCCTATCTGTGAAAACGAGAAGCCGAGCCTGTCGCTGCCGTATTGATAAAACAGATAAAGCGCGAGGCCGGGGATGCCAAAGCTGACCAGTGCGGTTATCGTCTGAGCCATTGGGTTCCTACTAATTGCAAGTTCCGTTTTTTTCAGAGCTTTGCGCGATTATCATTATGTGAAAGTCGCCCACTCCGGCGTCAACACAGCCATCTTTGTTAAAATCTTGAACCATGCTTTGCAGGAGTATGGGACTGGTGAAGATGGTTCCAAATTTGTCGGCTAATTCTTTGAACCGCTCCGGGGGCACCGCTGTGGCCGCCACGGTGGCCAGAACGCTGCCAGTTACTGGTTCCTTACTCCACGCATCGAGTGCCCTAAATGCCGTTTTCGAAGACGCAAAATCAATCTTATAGCCTGCTGCCTGCCATTTGTTCGGATCGTTGAAATCGGCGGAGGCATCAGATGTTGGGAAGGTTATAGTGCAATAGTCAGCGCTCTCGCTCCGAGAGCAGGTGCCAGAACCCGCAGCCTCTGCCTGATGCTGGTCGCATTTGCATGTCTTGGCCATTGTGGCACCATTAAAACACCCAAGCACAAGCGCGCTTGTGTAAAAAACTTGGAGCAAACGCATTGTTATCCGCCCTAGAGGAGGTTGAACTTAGTAGTGGGTAATAGTTAAGACAAGCCAGATACCGGATTGTGCACTAGGACTTTCAGGCATGTCTTGTGCGGAAGTCGGGCAATGGCGGGGTCGTGAAAAGGCAAGCCCGCCCGGATGCTATGCTCCACAAAGAGCGAGCGAGCAGGTCGGAGGGTAGATGCCGGACACAACATTCGAGGAAAAATCTCATCGTCGGCGTTCCCTTCGTGAGAACCCAACACGACGTCGCGAGATAGCGCAGATGATTGCAAACGCGATCAATGCCACCGTCACCAACGAGTACATCTCTGGCATGCAAGAGCCGGTGATCACGACCTCAATTAGGAACAAGCTTGAAGAGATGTCTCAACGCGGCGATCTGAACGTAGAGGGGTATTCTCTTGCCGTTTTCGGATGTGAGACAGTGGCAATGGGGAAGTTGTCACAGGAAAGAACGACAGGGATCGATCTCTATTTCGGGGTCGAGATATTTGATGACGGGTACATATCCAAGGGTTTGCTGATACAGGCGAAGAAGGCTAACGCACTGGGCGGATCAAGACTTATAGCTCAGTGTGAAAGGATGACACGGCTCAATCGGGAAGCTTACGTCTGGGTATATGAACCGGACGGTGTCCGTATCGTTTCGGCGTCGAGCATACTCGGGCGGCGAGACACCAGCGTCACCAAACTCAAGCGGGAGGATATGGTAGACCACATAGACGCAATTCTGGAATGCTCTAAAGGCTCGCCAAGCCTAGCTCTGCCTTCAGGACCAAACAAACGGGCAGCGCTTAGTGCAATGATGAACCAATTGCACGCCGAGGCGGCTTTGGAACTGGTCATCGCTAACGGTTCGACGTTAGTAATCTAGCCGATAGCGTCCAGTAGATAGCGAACGGTTTGGTCGATTTAGTTCGCAGGCTTCGGCCTAATCTGTCATGCCTAATGGTGGGATACAGGTTGTGGTCCTCCCGAAGCTGGGAGACCGAACATGTACCAACCTCTACCGTTATTCAACGCCGCCGATCCTGCCTTTCGGGTGTTGGCCTTCGACCACAACGTCCCAACCACCGAGCCGCTGCAAATATCTGCATGGGTGGCGATGAGCGCACTCCAGAAGGGCATCCGCCGGGGTAATGTCGATCTGGCCACCCGCGCCGCCGCGACCCTGTTAAAGGTCGATCCGGGTAAGCTATGGCGCAGGCTCGCGGGCATCGCGTTCGAGGATGTGGGTTTGGCGTCCATCGAAACGGTCGGCCTCGTCATGGCTGGTACGGCAGGCAAGACTGTCCGCCAGCACTTCGGCGGCGGGGAATGGGCAGTTGCATCGCTGTTGGTAAAACAGATGTGTCAGGCAAGGAAATGCAGAGCCGCCGACGACCTGTTCCTGACCATCGCACACCACCACGAGCTCAAAGCTCTTCGGGGCGACGTGACGCGTGAAGACCTTCGGCAGCATCTTACCCGCGTCAGTGAGCGCGGTGCGCTTCTAGGGGCTTCCCTCGCGGCTCTACACGGCAGCGGCATCCGATGGAATGGACAGGTCGCAGGGAAAGCAACCGACCCCAAGGCGCTGTTCGCTGCGATGCGATCCGCTGGGATCGGGCATGACATTGTGGCGCTGGCCGATCAGGGTTTTCGTAGGACCAGAGAAGCGCTGCCGGTGCTCCTGCCGCTCCTGACCCTCGCCCTTCCATCCGGGGAACTTCAAGCCCAAGATGACGAGCTTCCCCCGTTCGTGATCGGTCACAACGGGTTGCCGACCTATTGTCTGGACATGTTCAGTTGGGAGGGCAAGGCAGCACTCTCCCTCTTTCTCAAGTCCAATGCCACCTCGGCTCGATGGCTGCGCAAATACATCCCGGCCAGTCGGCGAATGGCGGTGCTGGGGGGTGGTCTGTTCCGGGTCGAGGGTGGGCTGGTGCGTCAGCGGATCGAGTGGCCCGCCGCACAGACCCTCCGGTCGTTGGCGGACAGCGGCTATCACCATCTCAAGCTGGCCGATCCTGCCGACTTGCTCCAAATGATCCGCGCCGATCTTCTCAAACTGGACGAGGTTCGTCATGACGCTCATTGAGCACATCAGCGCGGGGAGTGTAGCATCTGTCGAGACGGACTACGTGGCCCTGCCGGCCGCTCTCCCCGCCCATGTGCAGCGGCTTGTTTCCAACTCCCTCGCTGATAACAGTAAGCGGGCCTACGCTCTGGACATTGCCCATTTCGAGGCCACCGGCAGAGGGCTCCCAGCAACCCCGGCGACCATTGCGGAGTATCTGGCCGAGGGCGCGGCGACCTATGCCGTAGCGACCCTACAGCGGCGTCTGGCTTCGATCAGCAAGGCCCATCGCGCCATCGGGGCGGACGATCCGACCAAGAGCGAGCTTGTCTGTGCGACCCTCCGTGGTGTGCGCCGAACTCTCGGCGTTAAGCAGCGGCAGGCGAAGGCACTACTCCGCGATGACCTGTTTGCCGTGCTCGACCGGCTCGGAGACCGGACGAAGGATGTCAGGGACTGCGCCCTGCTGTTGCTGGGTTGGGCATGTGCAATGAGACGCAGCGAGTTGGTGGCGCTGGACGTGAACGATGTTGAGTTCACGAGCCAAGGCGCGCTGGTGACAGTGAGAAGGTCGAAGACGGATCAAGAGGGAGCCGGACGTGAGATCGCTGTTCCGTTCGGTAGGACCCGTCATTGCCCCATCGCGGCTCTGAAACGCTGGCTTGGGGTCGCGGCGATCACGGCAGGCCCCATCTGGCGTGGAATGGATAAGCATGGGAACATCCTGCCCGAACGCCTGTCTGGCGAGGCCGTCAGCGATGTCGTCAAAGTCCGCGTCAGCGATGCTGGTTACGATCCGAGCGCGTTCTCGGCACATTCAATGCGCAGTGGGTTCGCGACCTCCGCCGCGATGGCGGGCGCGTCCACCTACAAGATCAGGCAGGTCACAGGGCATCGCAGCGAAGCAGGGCTTGCCCCTTATCTGCGAGCCGTCGATTTGTTCGATGACACGGCTGCTGCTCGGGTTCTGTGACCAAGCCGTCATCTGGGATAACTTCAAATATCGAGAGCCACGAAGGCCCTGCGTCGAATGACAGCCCTTCGCCGTTCTCTGAAATTGGCGGGAGCATGATCTTGACGCTAGAGCCTGCATAACTGCAACATACAGACAAGACATTGAGGCTGCGCTGGATGCATTCACCATCGTTGCCAAGTTGGGTAACTCAACGTTGCTCCGCAATGAGTTGGTTGCCGTCACGCTTGCCAAGCGGGGAAAGTGGCCATCTACGGCTTCTGGGCCGATGGCCGCTGGTTGAAGATTGGCAAGGTTGGGGCCAACTCTCACGCGCGTTACGCGAGCCAGCATTACAATCCCGGTAGCGCGCCTAGCACCCTCGCTGCCTCCCTTTGCGGCGATGAAGCGATGGGCGCGATTACTGGATTTGATGCTGCCTTGCCGGGGATATGGATAAAGGAGCATGCCTGCCGAGTGAATATATTGATGGCCACTGACAAGCCAAAGGAGATGCTGTCTCTGCTCGAAGCCTTTCTGCATTTACGCCTTAGGCCGCGCTATGAGCGTTAGGCTGAGAGCATGTCACCGAAAGTCGAAGCTTTGGCGGATTTTGAAAGCCGGTTGCAATTCCTGCATCGGCCCCTTGGCCAGTAGCCATAGGGAGTGGTCAAATTTGTCCCGAGCCAAGGACGCCAGCACGCTCCCCGCTACATCCGCGACGGCGACATGTTCACTGGCAATGCCGCTGGTGCTGTTCTATGATTGTGCCACATAGCGGCGGGTCCCCGCCGCAGTCCACGCAAAAGCACCATTGTGAATTTCACGAGTGTGGCGAGGCTTGGAACCGCGAAGGTGACCACGCCCCTCGGGCCGATCATCCTCTATTCATGGCACACCTACCGGAAGGTCGCGGTCCTATGGTGATAAACAGAGACAATCCTGAACCCGAGGAACGCTTCAACGCAGCAGTCGGGCGAGCCGTGATGACCTGGGGTTACGTTGAATGGCTTCATTCGGAACTGTTCCAACAAGTCGCCACTGGTCAAGCTGGAAACCAGCCTTTGGTGAGGGCGTATTGGGCTATTGTCTCTTTTGAGGGAAAGCACAAGATGGTCGATGCAGCGATGAGGGAAGCGTTGTCAAAGCATCCCGGCTTTCTTGCGCGTTGGATCAACATCAGCAATCGGCTGCAACGCAAGAGCCGTGTCAGGAACAAACTTGCACACGGCACACTGGTGTCACCCCCACGTCATAAGAGCGGCGACCAACTCGCTTTGGTAGCAGCGGTTTATTCGAAAACGGAATGGCCACCAGAGGATGAGCTACTGCTAGCCGAGGTATTAGACACTGAAGCGTCATTCACAAAGCTGGGCAACGATATGTTGGAGCTTCAGCGCGACCATTTCGTAGAGTTTGTTCGAGAAGGCCGGAAAGTGCGGCGGTTCCAATATCCCGAAGAGCTTCCTCCGAGTGGCTAATGTGCTGGCGTCGTCGGCACTGGTCTGGCACGAGTTGCCTGCCTGTGTACCTCCGTGGCGGATTTTGGAAGCCTCTGGCGATGCCTTCATTGATTTCGTGGCTAGCAGCCATAGGCGTGGCGATCTTTGTCCTAGCCCAAGCATTGGCAGCCCCCTTCACTCATCGCCTCATAGCATGGCACCAGCCCCGTCAGGCTTTTGGAGCAAGATTTTCCAGGATGTCGTCCATCACGAAGTCTTTGGGATTTGTCCAACTGCGCTCCAGGAGAACACGGTCGATTAGCTTCTCCAATGCTTTCACAAAGCGTTCTTCCGATGCGAAATGGTGGCTGAATGCGTGAAAGGATGCGTAGTCGAAGGCCATTCCACCCCCTTTTAAATGGGCAAGGGTTTTGCAGGCTTCGACATATGGTTCGCCCGTGTCATCAAACAGCTCCTTCACTATAGCGATGCCAACAAGCGACCTTGGTCCGATCGAAAGCTCCGCCTCCTGTCCTCCGATGAGGAACTTAGCAGGTTGATTTTTTAGGAGATACCGGGCAGCCCCACCAATCTGACGAACTGCATCATCTACTTGAGAAAGTGACTTGCGCCGCTTGCGGTCCAGCGTAGCCCGACTGGATGTTTTTGTGTTCGGGCTGTCTTTCGCCTGGATCAATAGGATGTGGGTGTCCGTCACCACCAGCACATCCAAAATCTCCTTGTTTGTGTCGGGCCGTAGCGGGTTGATTGCAATCTGATCCCGCTTGAATACCCGCCTGAGCGCGGACGCGATGTCCCGCTCTTGGAAGTAGCCGGGTTCCTCGCGAGTGAGACTGTCGCGTCGGTATCCGGCACTACCGAGATAATCGTTGTGTTCGGGGGTAGCGTCCAAGACAAAGATATCATCAGGCGCAAGCGCTTCCTCAAACTTCACCTTGATCGAACGCCGGTCATCAAGGGGCGTCCGATTTCCAAACCACAAATGTAGATTGTCCAAGATGCTGCGTGCGGTGGCGGGATGGTATTCGAGTAACTTGATTTTTTGCTTCCTCTTCAGGCAGCTCCCCCCGTCGTGCAGAGTGACGCGGTAGCTCATCCACTCACGGCTATGCTCGTCGAAAAAGAAAACGTCAGCCTCTTTGTATGTGAGGAGCTTCAACAGGTCTAAGCTGTGCGGATCGTTGGCGAACAAGCCAGTCGCTACGACGAGAGGTTCGTCGTCGTCATCAAAGAAAGCGGTCATAAGGGAGACCGTTCGCCCCGTCGTGGACTTCATTGGCGCGAGGTAGAATGAGAAGCCTCCGTTCGTTCTAGCGGCTAAGATCGCCTCCTTTGAAATCTTGATCACCAACGAAAGTTTGCCCGTCTCCATTTGCCTGATTGGCAACAGACCGGCTGCGAAGGACTTTATGTCCGGGACGACATTGGGATGCAGTATAGAGAGCATGCGAGTTTCAACCATTGTCGGGAGGAGATATGAAGGACACGCGCCCCGTTTCACCCTGCATTGAACAGACCCAAAAGGATATCGAAGCCTACTATCGGAACGCGGAAATCGGACAGATCGCCGTCGTGCGGCACACCCAGCATCATATGCTCTTTTATCGCGTTTCGGAGATTGAAAGCCGCGATCCTCCCTGCATCTACGTCCGTAATGGCGGTGCGTTCTACATGAAGAGCGGGAAGAGCCGCTATCACCCGACAGGGCAGACTACACTTGTTGTCCCCACCGATGAAGTTCTGGCATGGGCCAAAGAGCATCCGCAGGGCGAGCTTGGGTATTCGGTCTTCCGTTCCACCGGGTTATTCGGCAGGTGAAATCAATTTCATCGCGCACAAGAGGGCGTGATGCGCGCTGTATGTCACCAGAGCCTGTGGCTTGGCGCAGATAGATGGAACTGACGGATTTTGGAAGCCACAAGCCAAACCCTCGTCACCGCAGGGTCGGGTAGCTGGGGACTTTTTTTTATCTTGTCCCATGGCATCGGCAGCTACAGCTCCTGATTGTTTGTAGCTAGGCTTGCATATTCTGCTCGGCTCGTGAAATCAATTTCACAGGTCGCCTGAGCAAGTAGATCGTTATCGGCGGCACTCGGCAGATGACGGATCAATTAGCAACAATCGGCCCACGGTTAGACACCACGTAGTAGCCAGGCATGGCCTTCCGCCTGACTGTGGAACGCTGCGTCATCCGGCGTTTGTTTTCGAATTCCTTGGACGTCCACGAACTCTTTTCCATAGTACAGCGTTACCCATTCACCGTCAGGTTGCCGGACTTCCAACTGCCAAAGCTCGCGGTCTCCGTTCGTGTTGATCAACTTGCGGTTTCGTTCGCGCATTTGGTTTCTCCGATTGTTGCCCGTGAGCGCGATATGAGCCGCCCTCTTTCAATCGTCAAACGAGGGCCGATGCAAAATTCATCATAGTGGTGCACGGTGCGCGAGCTATGGAGTGGGGCTTTCGCTTCTCTCGAACCCAATCTCTAGACAGCCCGCGCTGACCGCCTGAGACTTGCGGGCAGCATCACATCAATCTCAGCTTCAGTGAAGGTCAAATCCTCGTTATCTTTCAGTGCACCTTGCGCTTTGCCATATGCCTTCCCGTCTGTATGGGGCGCACCATGGTAGATTTTGTATAGTGCCGCCTGCAAACTGTCTCGTCGTTCACGAAGGGCGACAAGGTTCGAACCTTGATCCAGAATGTCAGTGATAAGGCTCAGGTAAGCCTCTCGAACATTCCAGATGTCCGATGCGGCTTCGCGGTGGCGTTGCGCAAGAGCACCGGGATCCAAGTCCTTTAGATAGGCGTTGAAGATGAGGCTGAGGATGGAGAGGAAAGCTGTGGCGTAACCCGCGTATCCTTCCCACGCCGAACCCTTCGCGAAGATTACAGTAGCCGCGCCGCCCGTGATTAAGGACGAAAGTATGATGTTAGCCCATTTTCCGCGCTTGTGGCGGGCGTGAAGGCGCTCCGCCATCTTCTCATGGGTCTTATGAGTGTATGCGCAGCGCCCGTAGCACTCACGAATTTGGCTTTCGAGTGCGTGCCGCTCCGGCTCAAATTGGGAAGGTCGGTCCAAAGATGTACCTCCATTTGGCTCGTCGCGCTGTGGCATTCTCGTCTCCCGTAAGTCCGCACGCCTCTACAGCATTGTTGTAATCAGCCCGTGCTTTATGCTGGAACGTCCCTTTGCTCCAAACCGTGGAACCACTCCCCGGCATTCGCCAATAGGTTTGGTTCGTTTCCCTCTCAGCAAGATAGAGTAGAAAATCCTTAGCCATCCAATCGTGATAAAGGAACGACTTGTCGCGATGAGGCCAATCTCCGATGAAGTAATATGCAAGCGCGTCAATCAGCGCCCCGGACATGGGAGCGTTGTTGTGGTCACGCCACACGCGCATCATGCGGCAAAGGTGTTTGAGATTGCGGTTGGTGATGAGGTTGCGATTGCCAATGGCCTCAATCTCGGATCGAGGATTGCAGGTCTTCCAGCTGCCGCCCCCGTTCGCATTGGGATAGGTCCAGGTGCCATCTGGATTGTTGAATACCGGCAAGACCTCAAAGGTCAAACCATCCGTAAAATTGACGACCACGACTTGTCCATCGCCGTAGCTATCGGAAGTAGGATAGGTTTTTCGGATAGACGTTTTCACCGCTTGGAGCAGTGCCGATTGTCCGTTTGAGGTGTAGGAATTGTATTGCGGATATAGATTAGATGGGAGGACGTAAGCCATATCAAGATCGCTAAATCCCCTGGCGGCGGTGTCGCGTCCGTAGGAGCCAACATACAGGCTGTTTGCGGTGTCGCTTGAAGAAGTGCGGAAGTCCCAATTGAGCTGGCCAGTGATCCGCTTATAGCGGTATGAAATTGACGAGATCAAATCTGTTCCGATGTTGTAGCGATCCTTGAATTGCGTGAACTCTTCCGCAACGCCCATAAATGCCCCCGATGCTGTGCGAACAAACTTAGGAACAAGCGACGCTGTGTGCAATGAACCCCTGCCTGTGATCCACGACAAATGTGGAGAGGTCGCTGCTGCCTCAGTTTGGGGTAGCTATTGAGCCGTCTGCGCCTGGAAGGCTCTGATGGCGCGAAGCGGGGGGCTTATGTCAAGTAGATTACCAATCACGGACGCAACTTGGAGGACGCTCACTGATTGCAATCGAGTGGCCGTCAAAGAAGGTTGGGCGTCGCCCGGAGTGTTTGCAACTGGTGTCGGCCCTGAATATAACCCGATGGGCGAGTTGGCTTTGCTTTACGTTGGAAAGAGTGCGGGACCGCTAGGCGCGCTGGTCGGTTCAAATACCAATCAGGCCGCGAGTGGGTCCGCATCTACAAAGTGGATGATCGAAAGGAGGAACAGATCAGCTTTTTGGGAAATGGTCGATCTCATCGATCCATCCCGCCGTCGCATCGCTTGGACGAACATTTGTAAGATGGACGAGGTGGGCGGCTCAAGGCCGCCGCCGCCACATCACTGGCAGGCAATTTCGGAACCTCATCTAAGAGCATTGAAAGAGGAGATTGCATCGCTCGCGCCTCGCGTCATCCTTTTCGCAACCTCTGGGTATTGCGCTGACACAATTGCTTCCGTTCTAGGCAACCTCGGTTACAAAAGTCAGACGTTGGGATTTCGCGATGGTCACACCAGGCTAGCTGCCACGTCCGACGGAGCGTTCGCAATCGAAACGCGACATCCGCAGGGCTGGCCGACCTCTGAGCGAAACCGTGTAGCCGAACTAGCAAAGAAACTTCTCCATCGATCATCCTGAATAGGCGAAGATCATCGGCGTTGGGACCAGAGTGCTGGCGGCGAATATTTAGAGGAGCCTCCGTTCTGCTGCGGGCAAATGAACGAATTGATGTATGAAGTGCGCGAACGCTATTTGCGGCTGGCATAAAATCGGCACGACGAGAGGATCACGCTTCAGTTGTTGAAATTCTGACTGTCGGTGCTGAGCACAGCGACGAGGAAGTCGGGTGACTACGGCAGCAGGACGTGGAGGTATAGGTCAGTGTCAGTCCGCTTGTATACGCAGTTTCGAAGGGCGCTGAAAACAGCGCCCCTTAGCGCGAATTACGCCGACTTTGGGTGGTACAGCCTGCCGCAGCGAATGGACATGTCGTTGATGGCATATGGAACCATGCTTCAGGAGTTCTCTGCTGAAATCGCGAATGAGATTAACGCTTTGATCAACTACACGCATGACCTCGCAGCGTGGGATGAGGTGATGAAGCCGCTTAGTGAGCAAAGAAGGTTTGACGTGCTAGTTGAGTTCGTGCGCCCCATTATTACTCTCGCGCTCGGAATGCCGTATGCAATTCGTGCGCGTTTCCTTTTCGCGACGGTCCATCTCTGTCATCAGGTAAACCAACTGAAGGGCGATTATATGGTTGACAAACCCAAAGTGAAATAGGAATATATGCCTGACAGGCCGGCGCAGATTAGTGTTTATTCTATTCACAGTTGCGTTCACTGACCTCCGTCGATATGAACCGACTCATCTGGCGGAGGAGTCGATGGACGTAGAAAATGAAAAGTTCGTGCGCCTATTAGAAGACGATAGTACATGGGCGGAATTTGAGGCAGATTGGCGCACACAATGCGAGAAACTGGAAGAGGACTTTGACAGCTACGCGGAAGCGACTTTTTCTGTAATTCGTGATCTAATTCACACCGAGAAGAAGAAGGCAGGTGTATTTGCCCTGCATATGAATGGCTCTTATGT
Organism: Mesorhizobium sp. Cs1321R2N1; assembly: GCF_037179725.1. Lineage (NCBI taxonomy): Bacteria > Pseudomonadati > Pseudomonadota > Alphaproteobacteria > Hyphomicrobiales > Phyllobacteriaceae > Mesorhizobium > Mesorhizobium sp. Cs1321R2N1. The sequence continues at coordinate 13,073 of NZ_JAPYKP010000128.1, forward strand.
GGCTATGGTCCAGGTCAACAAGGCCGGTCTACCTAAATATGACAGCCCCGTTCTCCGCGTCCGTTTTATGACGCTATCGCCCGAATTTGACCTTACCGACAAGTCAATGAGTGAGTACGGTGACGTGCTAGTCTCGCTTTTGTCGCAAGTGATGAGCTTGGCTTATTTTGATCCCGAACTCACGTGCATGCATGTCAAATTCCATCTTCGGAGCCAGACGGACCAACAATTTTTCGCAATGATCGGAAGAGGCCTACAGGACCGGGACGTTTTTGAGACTATCAAAACGCGTGGAGCATGGCTATATATAACGCGGAAAGCTCCAAAGGTAACGGAACATTAAGGGCTATGGAGCATTTGGGAGGTGAGTCTGTGGAAAGGTCTACGGTCATGAGTTTGGAAATCAGGAAAGCGCTTCACGAGGCGGTAACGCAAACGATCAAGGAGATCGGTTTGGAGCAATTCAAAAAGACTTCCCTTTTCATGAGCAACACCCGCGTCGTTGAAGAGGTCAAGCTCGCCGCATAATTGGCTCTTGGCTCACGGCAAACGACAAGCCCCGGTTTTCCGGGGCTTTTGTTTATGGGCTTTCACCGCTGCGTTTCCGCCGCACCAATTCCTTTATCTGCTCCTGGGTCAGCTTCGGCGCATGTGCGATCTTATTAACAATGGCCTCAAAGGCTTCGTCCGACTGGTCTGTTTTCAGTTCCCGCGCGGCTTCGCGGAATTTCTCGATCTGCGATTTGTCCGTTGACTTGGGCATAGGAATATAGACTCCGATTCCGCCGCATGATAAACCATGGGACAGGGATTTCTCCCTGCCCCATGACCTCTATCTTATGAGACGCGGACAAAATACCGCCGCGCCTCGGTCAAGACGGAGGATCATTGGAGCCTCCAGTCCTCCGGGATCTACCAGTCCCCGGTCTGGCCGCCGACCAAGCGGAAGTTCACCAAGAACCGGTACTCTGGTCCTTGGTCTCGAAAGGAGAACGGTCAGGTTCTCCGGTGATTTGTGAAGACGTGGCCGACTTATCATCGACCACGTTTTTCATTTCTACGGATGGTCCGGCGCCATCGCCCCATTCTTCCAGACCGTAGCCGCCAAGCTCGCGAATGTTATTGAACCGGCCTGATGTGCTTAGCGTCGATGCCAGCGCCTTCGACGGCACGGCACCGCCAATCACGATCCCGGCCTTCTGAATGACCGAGAACAGTTCACCGGATGACGCGCGGCGTCCGGTGTCCTTCAAGTGGCTCCAGACAGCATGTTCAACCTCATCCCGCTTTGAGAGGCGCTCGCGAATCCTAGGAGGAAAGCGGACGGGCTTTTTGTGATCTTCCTCCTCTTTCGGAGAGCCGTTGAGAAGAGCGATAACCTGCCGAACAGTACGGAGCCTCTGGAAGGTAGGATTGGTCTCCAGTGCCTTCAAAAGGTCTGCCTCTTCGGCTTCTGCGGCGGCAAGGATAGAATCGGACATAACATGAACCTTTTCTGGTTCTGACCGGCATACTGCGACTCTGACGCAGCGTCAATAGCCAGAAAACCAGAACACCAGAACGATTCACAGAACTTGATTCTGAAAAGGCAGAAGCTTGTATCGCCGTTGGGGTTAACGCCTTCGGCGGCGCCAGAGCGGAAGCTCTAGCTGCACCGGCTTGCGGAAGTGCGTCCGCTTTGCGTCAGTCAGGTCTATGATAGGTGAGGCGCTTACCAGCGGCACCCTTCAACGCGATGAAAGCGCGGGTGCCGTCACCAACGCCCATGGCGATCCGGTTGTTATAGCGGAAATCGAATTCGGCCAGATAGCGATGCAGGTGCTGTTCGCCGCAATGCTGGTACACGCCTTTCATGCCGCGCTTGAAGATGCTGTAGAAGCCTTCCACGGTGTTTGTGTGCACGGTCTTTGCGCCTTCGTAGCGGACGTATTCGTCCTTGGAATGCGTGACGACATCGTGCGAGGCGAATTCCTGGCCCACGCGGCGATACATGCCAGCTTCATCCGTCATCAAGGCGCTTTCCTTGGCGATGTTGGCGCGAACGATCGGCATGATGGTGCCAATGCGGGCGGTATCGACGTGGAAGGAACGGGCACGGCCACCACGCTCGACAAGCGTGACGACAGTGTTCTTGTGAGCGCCACCGCCACGCTTCACCGGGGTATTGGCGAGGCGTCCAACGTAGGTTTCGTCAACTTCCACGGTCTTGCCGTTGCCACCCATAGGGGCAAGCTCGCCAGACGCCATTGCAAGGCGAATGCGATGGCACAGGAACCAAGCGGCCTCATAGGTGCATTCGAGTATGCGGTGCATCTGGTGGGCGCTGATACCCTTCTTTGAGGCGCACATAAGGTGGATAGCCTGTAGCCACTTGGTCAGCGGCAAATGGCTTTCCTCGAAAATGGATCCCATGCGAACCGTGAACTGCGACCGGCAGGCGCTGCACTTGTACAGGCCGTGACGCTCGACGCCGTGCGGGTTCTTTTTGGAGGGCTTGGTGCGAACACCCTTCAATGCGTAGTGGCGATCAACGCTACCGCACTTGGGGCAAACCGGACCGTTCGGCCACAGTATGGATTCCACATGCTCGAAAGCCTTGGCTTCGTCGTGGAACTCGGGGCGGGACAGAACGGCCATGGAAATCTCCTATGCCCTTACCCTACGTAATCAGGTTGGGTTTGTCAACCATATAATCGCCAACTGAAGACCGGAACGAAATGGGTCGATCAGCTACCGCCGGACAGGGACATCAAGCCCTTTCATCTGGATCAGCTAGGGATCGGCTGGCAGAACTACGCCGGTTTTAAACAGGCAATGGATGGCATATTCGACAAGGGCTACCGACAAGCAACGAGAGACTATCGACATAGGTACAACCATCAGATGCCGCCCGGCCTTGTTATCGGGATCACAGGGATGGTTACTCGTAAGGTGCAACCAAAGACCGGAGTGGTGAGCTATTCCTTTGGCGCGACACCACCACTGCCCCTGAATACCATCGTGCAGTTGATGTCTGAGCAGTGCAGGCTGTGCCGCAAAACGTTTGAGGAGTTCAAGAAATTGATCGAAGAGCACCAAGCGGTCATTGCAGCGGCCTCTCCCTAGCAGGCGCAAATTGATCACCTAAGGCTATTGGGCTTTGAGCTGGCCGCGAGGATCGTCTCGGGCATCCGGTACCAGTTCATAGCTCTCCAGATTTGCCATATCCAAAAAATATTTCGATTTTCGTCTTGGCGTACCCCGGAGCCAGTCGGCTAGTTCTGATTGCGTGACTTTTAGCCACTCTGGAAATTCGTCGCGGTCGCCGAAATCTCCTTCGATCAAACCGACCAAAGCGCTGATGTAGATGACACGACCAACACCCGGAAACTCGTAAATCTCATTGCCCCGGCTGCCTTGGAGGCGGTCTTCAATGAGCCGGTTTGCGACCTCCAAAATTAGCCTATCGGCGGGGTATCGGTCATCCACCAGGAGCCAATTTACAATTTCCTGCCTTCGGTCGTTGTCGGTGGCACCGTGGAAGGCACCCAGCCCCATATTGCAGATCGTACAACACGGGACCAGTTTGCACTGGCCAAACCTTTCCCGGATTGCCTTCTTGGTAACCAATCCGCCATCCGCGAACCTGTGAAGCACGTATACCGGAGGCTGATGATCATACTTTCCGTCGTTCGGCATTCCGCAGTAGATGCATCGTTCGCCAGCGATGGTTTCATACGCATGCGCGAAGCGCATTTCAGCTTTGCGTCGGTTATACTTTTCCTTCACGCGGCCCATAGGACCATCCGAACTCAGAGCGTTGAGAGCCTGCGGTATCCAATGATATGCATGGGACACGATCAAGTTGTAAGGCAAAAAGGGAAACAGTTCCTTTTGGGTCGCTCCGTCTAGGTCGTCATGGTCTAAGAAGCCGGTCAGAGCATGAGGAAGGCCCGATGGGCGTAAGGATTGTAGTGGCGGTAACAGATAACGACTGGTTCACCCTGTTGCGACGCCAACCTGATCTCGCCGAGGTCAACTTTTGGTCTCCCTCGCCGAAGTCTTTCCGTGCGTTGCAACCCGGCGAGTTGTTCTTGTTCAAGCTCCGTGCCCCAATTAACATGATTGTTGGCGGCGGTGTCTTTGCCTCCGCGACCATCATGCCCCTGTCGCTCGCATGGGAAGCATTCGGGATCGCGAACGGTGTCACCAGTGTTACGGAGATGCGGTCTCGCATATTGCGATATCGCAAGATCGATCCCGTGACCGCAGGACCGATTGAGATCGGCTGCCGCATGCTTACACAGCCCTTTTTCCTCCCTGAAAGCCAGTGGTTTTCTCCGCCAGCATCATGGTCACCCAACATCGTTAGCCTTCGTGGCTATGATACTGCGGAACCAGAAGGGAAAGCGCTGTGGGAGGCCGCACAGGCCGCTATGGCCCCTTTGGTTGGTCCACATTCGCTTGCGGAGGAGCAAGCACGTTATGGGGAACCAACGTTGATCCGTCCGCGTCTCGGTCAGGGGGCCTTTCGGTTAGTCGTCACCGATTTGTATGGTAGGCGCTGCGCGATCACCAAGGAGCGCACCCTCCCGGCCTTAGAAGCTGCTCATATAAGGTCGTACGCCGACGGCGGAGAGCATTCCCCAAGCAATGGCATCCTTATGCGACGGGACATTCACAGCCTCTTTGACCAAGGCTATGTGACGGTCACGCCCGATCACTGTTTTGAAGTCAGCCGCCGCATTCGGGAAGAGTTTGACAACGGGCGGGGTCGCGTCCCCACAGGTGGTGTAGCTCGGCGGTAGCGAAGCCGCTCGCGAGCGCGCCCTCAACAGCGCTGTAGCGAGCGAGCTGCTTTGCGGTGGTCATCGACAGTTCGCCGGTAAGGTCGG
>NZ_JAPYKP010000129.1:0-17846 GCF_037179725.1 Mesorhizobium sp. Cs1321R2N1
GATCAGCCGGAACAAGCTGATCCAACGTCACCATCTCGAGCGCGGTCTGTTCAGGGGCGGGTCGCTTCAACATGACCCAGTGAATCAAAAACCCCAGGCAAAAGCCAGGGGTTTGTCAGCAGTCTGAGCCGGGCTTGCCCGGCTTTTCATTTTTGGACTCGTGTCGATCGGATCGGAAGCTCCTCAGGCTGTCGGGGCGTCGGCGCGCATCAGGCCTTCCTTCTTGAGATCGGCCCAGAGCGCCGCAGGGAGTTTCGCGTCCAGCAGCGACCGGTTGCTCTCGACCTCTTCACGCCTCTGGCCGCCGGGGATGACCGAAACCACCGACGGGTGCGACAGCGGGAACTGCAGGGCGGCCTCGATCAGCCTGATACCATGGCGTTTGCAGACGGCCTCGATGCGCGTCACGCGGTCGAGCACATCCTGCGGCGCTTCGGAATAGTTGTAGTAGGCGCCGGGCTTCGGTCCGGTCGCCAGGATGCCGGAATTGTAGGGGCCGCCGAGAACGATGCCGATGCCGCGTTTCTGGCAAAGCGGCAGGAAAGAGGTCAGCGCCTCCTGTTCCAGCAGCGTATGACGCCCGGCAAGCAGGAACAGGTCGAAATCGCCGCGCTCGGCCAGCGTCTGGGCCACCTGCCACTCGTTGATGCCGCCGCCGAACGCCTTGATGACGCCTTGGTCGCGCAAGGCAAGCAGGCCATAATAGCCCGAGCGCATGAACTCATCGATGCGCTGGTCGGACGCCTCCTTGCTGCCATGGGTGAAGATGTCGACATCGTGCACGAACAGGATGTCGATGCGGTCGACGCCAAGCCGCTCCAGCGAGGCCTCGAACGAGCGCATAACGCCGTCATAGCTGTAATCGTAGACCTCCTTGCGCGACGGCGTGTCGAAGAACTTGCCGATGCCCGTGCGCTCCTCCGGCGGGCAGGCGCGCATGATGCGGCCGACCTTGCTCGACAGCACATAGTCGTCGCGCTTCCTGGAGCGCAGGAACGGGTTGAGGCGCGTTTCCGACAGGCCGAGCCCATAGAGGGGTGCTGTGTCATAGTAGCGGCAGCCAGTCGCCCAGGCGGCCTCCAGCGTCGCATTGGCGTCCTCGTCGGAGACGGCGCGGTAAAGATTGCCGAGCGGCGCCGTGCCGAAGCCCAACTCCGTGAAGGCGATGCCGCCATTGCCGATGCGGTCGAAATGCCGTGTCTTCATGTCTTGAAATTTTCCCGGATTGATTTGTCTAACATGACACTATCATGGTCGTGGCTCGGCAAAAGCACCGCTGAGCGTTGGACACGCATTTTCGCGGTTGCTAGCATGAACGAAATCAAGCTGTTCCGGGGAAGAGCATGATCGGAAATTGCCAATCATCTTCGACTACTGGCACGCTGGTGGCGCGGCCATGAGCAACTCCGGCTCGCAGATGTTCAGGACCGCGCTCGACGAGCTTGGCGCGGTGCTGGCGCGCGTCGACCGCGATCGGATCGACGCCGCTTGCGGGATGCTGGCGGATGCCAGACAGATCGTCGTCTATGGCTGCGGCCGCGAGGCCTTGCAGGTGAAGGGCTTCGCCATGCGGCTCTATCATCTGGGCCTGCCGGTTTCGGTCGTCGGCGACATGACCACGCCGCCTGTAGGGCAGGGCGATGTCTTGCTTGTCAGTTCCGGGCCTGGCGAAACTTCGACTGTACTCACCCTGATGCGCATTGCGCGCGAGGTCGGCGCAACCGTCCTGCTCCTGACCGCCCAGGCGGGCGGCAGCGCTGTAGGGCTAGCCGATTTGACGCTGCTGATCCCGGCGCAGACCATGGCCGACGACCAGGGGCCGCAAAAGACGTCGGTGCTGCCGATGGGCTCTGTCTTCGAGGGCGCGTTGTTCCTGCTGTTCGAGATCATGGTGCTGAAACTGAGGGAATTGACCGCGGCGTTGCCGGAAGCCATGCGCGCCCGTCATACCAACATGGAATAGACCATGCGCTATGAACTGATGCTGCCGCACCAGATCCGCAAGGCGATCGCGCAGAATTGGCCGGTCGCACTGCCGCTAGGCGTGCTGGAATACCATGGCGAGCACATGGCCGTCGGCATGGACACGCTGGCCGTCATCAAGACGCTGGAACGGTTCGAAAAAGAGAGCGACATCGTCATCCTGCCGCCCTTCTATTACGGGGCGGCGAGCTATGCTGTCGCACCGCCTGAAGGCAGCGGCTCCGTTCAGGTCGGCGGCAATCAACTGGCGCCGTTCGGCGAAGAGCTGTTCTACAGCCTGCTGCGCATCGGCTTTCGCAACATCCACGCCATCATTCATCACCAGACCGAGAATTTCGCCGCCGGCATGCCGACCGATCTCGCTTTCAAGACCGCCGGCAGACAGGCGATCTTCCGCTTCCTCGAGAAGCAGCGCGGCGAAGGCTGGTGGGGTTCCGAGACGATGGCCGACTACTATGCCGGACATGCCGCGGGCGAAAATTTCTTCAACTGGGTGCAGGTGCATCCGCTGATGCCGGCCGCCATGAACGGCAAGTATCCGTTCGACCATGCCGGCATCGGCGAGACGTCGCTGATGCTGGCGCTATGTCCGGAAGCGGTGGATGCCGCGCACTTCGCGGACAACAAAAGCTGGTATACGGCGAGCGCGGCGGATGCTTCGGCAGAACTCGGACAGACGGGCGTCGCCATGATCATGGATCATCTGCACGCTATCCTGAAGGCCTAAGCGCGACCTTACCTTCTCCCACAGCGGAGACAAGGAAGAGGCGCCCGGTCACTTCACCGCACCAGCCGTCATGCCCATGATCAGGTAACGTTCCAGCGCGATGCCGATGACCGCAAGCGGCGCGATCGCCGCGGTGGCCAGAGCAGCCATCGACCACCAGTTGATACCTTGCGACCCCGTTTGGCTGGCGACCATGACCGGGATCGTCTTGGCGTCCGTCGATGTCAAAAGGGCGGCGAAGAAATACTCGTTCCAGCACAGCACCATTGCCAGGATGAAGGCTGCGACCATGCCCGGCAGTGCGATCGGCATGACGATGCGGAAAAAGGCGCCCCAGATCGACAGGCCGTCGACGAGGGCTGCTTCCTCCAGCTCGACGGGGATGGAATTGAACTGGTCACGCATGATCCAGATGACGATCGGCAGCACCATCAGCGTGTAGAGCAGGATCAACCCGATGCGCGTATCGAGCAGCCCGACTTCGCGGTAGAGCACCAGGAAGGGTAGGGCCAGCACCACCGGCGGCAGAATCAACTGCGACAGGAAGAAGAACGAGATATCCTCGTTCTTGAACCAGGCGAAATGGTAGCGATAGCGGGTGAGGCCATAGGCAGCGAGGCTGCCGATGATGATCGCCAGGCTCGACGCGCCGACCGAGGTGATGACCGAATTCATGAAACGCTTGAGGAATTCGTCGCGCACGGTCGAAGTCTGGAAGATCGAGTCCGGCGACAGGCCAAGCGATCGCCACCCTTTCCAATCCGGCTGGAAGTCGACAAACGGGATCAGGTGGCCCTGGGTGACGTCCACCGCCGTTTTGAACGAGGTGGTGATGGTCCAGTAGATCGGAAACAGGCAGATAAAGCCCCAGCAGGCGAGCGCGCCATAGATGAAGACGCGGCTGGCGACGAAGCTCGCCGGCGAGCGGATTTCGGAGGCGACGTAGTCTGTGGTCTGGACGCTCATCTTGCCCTAATTCACATTGCGCACGAAACGGCTGGCGAACTTCAACAGCCAGGTCACGAACACCACGATGATGACCAGATAGGCCATCGCCAGCATGGTCCCGTAGCCGACATTCGAGCGGTCGCGGTATTCGCGGTAGATGAAGCTCGACACCGAGTCGGTGGCGCCGCCCGGACCGCCCGAGGTGACCGTGATGATGATGTCGGCAAGCTTCAGCTTGAAGATGATGCGCAGGATCACCGCCGTCACCGACACCGGCAGCATCAGCGGGAAAGTGACCTGCCAGAAGGTCTGCCAGGCCGTGGCGCCATCGACACGTGCCGCCTCCAGCACCTCGCGCGACATCGCCTGCAATCCCGCCAGCAGCATGATCATCATGAACGGAATGAAGGTCCAGGCGTCCAGCAGCATGATCGAGATGCGGGCGGTGATCGGGTTCGAGAAGAAAGCCGGGTCTTCCCAGCCGAGATGGCGCGCCAGCGTGGCTGCTGGTCCAAAGCGGTATTCCATCAGCGACTTGCCGATCATCCAGGACACGGCGACCGGTGACAGCATCAGCGGCATCAGGAACACCACCCGGAAGAATTTTCGGGCGCGGATCTGCGCGTTGAGCAGCAACGCCAGGCCGAACGCGATCACATATTCGACCAGCACCGCCAGCACATAGAGCACCATGTTGACCAGGGCGTTGCGGTAGTACGGGTCGGCGAGCATCTGCCAGAAATTGTCGAGCCCGTTGAACCTGCGGCCGCTGAACGAACTGAGATTCCAGTCGGTGAGCGCGATGTAGAAGCCGAACAGCGTCGGGAAGATCACCATCGCGATAGTGAACAGAAGGGCCGGCAGCAGGAAGAGCGCGCGCTGGCCGTCCTCGCCGCGTGTCAGAACCTGGCCGATGCCGATCGCCACACCCCACAGCACATAGGCGTAGACCACGGGCCGCCATGTCTCGAAGCCGATCGTATCGACCTCGGTCTTGTAGAGGATCTGCAGCACGATCGTTGCCAGCAGGCCGAGTGTGGCAAGCGCCATCAGCGCCCAGCCCAAACGCCTGCGCCCTGGCGGGATCAGATCATAGGAGGCGGCGTCTGCCGGCCACCCGGTCGCGGTCGAAGTCTGGTCAGCCACAAATCTCGCCCGTTTGGAAGGGAAGGCTGTGGTCCGGCGTTGCCGCCGGACCACGGTTCAAAGGCAGCTTACATGCCGAGCGAGGCCTTGTAGAGCTTGACCTGCTTGTCGCGGCCGATCTGGTCGGTCAGCTTCTCCCAGGCGGCCGCGATGGCATCGGCGCCTTCCTGCGCCTTCATCTTGCCGGCGAAAGTGTTGGCCAGGATATCCTCGGCGGCGCTGTAGTACTGGAAGATGCCGGGGATGCGCGGCTCGATCGCCGCGTTGGGGTGGTTGTAGCTGTCGCCTTCCGACTTGAGATACGAGGTGATGAAAGCCTCGTCGTAGCCGGCCGCCACCCATTCGGGAATGTCGAAATGGGAGTTGCGGTAGGGCTGGAAGCCCGACGGATACATCGCCGTCCAGATCGACAGGTCCTTGCCGCCCAGATGGGCGGCCGCCGACCATGCAGCCTTCTTCTTTTTCTCGTCCGCATCGACACGGGCCATGACATAGACGCCCCAGCCGAGATAGGCGCAGTTCGGCGCATAGTTCGGGCCGCTGGCGAGCTTCTCCCACTTGCCGGTCTTGGAGTTATAGACATCGTCGGAGCCCGGCAGGATCGAGAAGCCGGTGACATCGCCGATGACCGAGCTATCATTGGTCTTGACGTTCGAGCCGACATCGCCCCACCAGGGGATCATCGAGCCGGTGCCGGCCAGGAACTGCTGGAAGGCGGTAGTGTTCGGGTCGGCATTGATCTGGTCGGCGGGTTCCGACGGGAGGGCGTCGATGACATCCTGGATGGCCCGTACCCAAGCCGGATTGTTGACGCGTGGCTTCATCGTGTCGGCGTCGAACAGCCAGGCCTTGTCATCGGGATGCTTGGCGTAGGCGCTGGCACGGCTGCCCAGGAAATAGAAGCCGAAACCGCCCCAGGGCTTGGGCGCGTCGAGATAGCCGTAGACATCCTGGCCCTTGAACTTCTTGCCCTTCAGGAACTTGGTCACGGCTTGAACCTCTTGCCAGGTCTTCGGTACGCCCCATTCGCTGGTCGCCCCGCCATCCTTCCACTGCTTGGCGAGATCGGCGTCTGCAAACACGTCGGTGCGGTAGTTGAAGTTGTGCGCGTCGCCGTCGATGGTGACCCGGTACTGCTTGCCATCCCAGGTGCCAACGGGCGGCTTGAGGTAGTTGACGAGATCGTCGAAGTCGATCTGCTTCTTGACCCAGTCGGGCATCTCCGAAGTCAGGCCCTTGCCGCAGACGTCGCCCTCGAACGGGGCGCCCATCTCGATGATGTCGAAATCGACGGTGCCGGTGGCGATCGACTGCTGCAGGCGGGCGTTGTAGTCGGCCTGCGCCAGGTCGATCCAGCTGATCTTGGCGCCGGTATAGGTCTCCCATGGCTTCAGGAAACCACGAAACAGCACATTGTGCAGGTTCTGGTTGTTGAGACCCATGAAGGTGAGCTCGACACCGGCGAACTCGCCTTCCTTGACAGTGGCCTTGGTCGCCTCGAGGCAAAGCTCGCCAACCTTCTGGAAGTCGGCGTCGGTCGGCTGGCCTTTGCCAACCCCGGGGATCTGCAGGATTTTCGAGCGCAGTTCGCTTGCGGCGGCAGCTGGGCGCGTCAGCGCGCCAAGTCCGGCGCCGGATGCGGCCGCGATCGCGGCCATCGAGGCCGCGCCCTTCAATATGTCGCGCCTTGTAGCGCCGGCACGGACCAGTTTGTCGTAAAGACCTACTCGCATGGACTATTCCTCCCAGGACATTAGTCGTGAATCGAAGTGCCGAATCGCGCCGGGCGCTGGCTTTGTTCAGAAGCGAAAAGTAGGACCCCAACCTGCGTCGCTTCGCGTTCCGTTTTTCGGGTAGAGTACCAGCGTTTCGGATCGGCGCTTGTCACTATTCTCGCAACCAAACGCCGTGTCAACGAGAACGGTTTTGTCTATAAGAGACCGACTTGCCCTGACCGGTCGCGTTGGTTAGCTTCTGCGCCTACGGCCAGTGGAGCCGATGGGGGAACGATGGCTCAAGTCGCGATCAGCAATGTGGCCAAGGCGTTTGGAACCGTCAAGGTTCTACACGAAGTCAGCGTCGACATTGCCGATGGTCAGTTCGTCGTGCTTGTCGGCCCGTCCGGTTGCGGCAAGTCCACGCTGCTCAGGATGGTGGCGGGGCTGGAGACTGTCTCCGGCGGCACGATCGCCATCGGCGACCGCGTCGTCAATCACCTGCCGCCCGCAAAGCGCGACATCGCCATGGTGTTCCAGAACTATGCGCTTTATCCGCACAAGACGGTCGAGCAGAACATGGCTTTTGCCCTCAAGCTGCGCAAGACCGATCCGGCCGTGGTTGCCGAGCGGGTCAAGCGCGCCGCAGACATCCTCGACCTCAGCCCCTATCTGAAGCGCTATCCGCGCCAGCTTTCCGGCGGCCAGCGTCAGCGCGTCGCCATGGGGCGCGCCATTGTGCGCAATCCGCAGGTATTCCTGTTCGACGAGCCGCTTTCGAACCTCGACGCCAAGCTGCGCGTGCAGATGCGCACCGAGATCAAGGAATTGCACCAGCGGCTGAAGACCACCACCATCTATGTCACCCACGACCAGATCGAAGCCATGACGATGGCCGACAAGATCGTCGTCATGCGCGACGGCCGCATCGAACAGGTCGGCGCGCCGCTGGAGCTTTTCGACCGGCCGGCGAACCTTTTCGTCGCCGGTTTCATCGGCTCGCCTTCGATGAACCTGCTCAAGGGCACCGGGCGCAAGGGCGGCGTCGACATTGCCGGAACGCTGTTCCCGGTTGCTCCGAACAACTCCGTCGAGGAGGGGCGCTCCGTCGTCTATGGCGTGCGCCCCGAACATCTTGAGATCCACCCCGATGGCGTGCCGGCCAAGATTTCGGTGGTCGAGCCGACCGGCTCGGAAACCCTCGTCTTCCTGCGTTTCGGCGACGGCGAGATGGTGGCGCTGTTTCGCGAGCGCCATGACTTCAAGCCGGGTGACACGCTGAAGCTTCGGCCAAGGCTCGACCATCTCCATCTGTTCGACGCCGAGACCGGCAAGCGTCTCTGATCTCTAACGCACTTCACGAGGACCATCATGCTCAAAGGGATCGATCCATTGCTCAATGCCGACGTGCTCCAGGCATTGCGGGCGATGGGACATGGCGATGACCTGATCATCGCCGACACCAATTTTCCCTCCGATTCGGTAGCGCGCCGGACGGCGCTCGGTCGGGTGCTGCGCATCGATGCCTCGGCGGCGCAGGTGGTGAAGGCCGTGCTGTCGCTATACCCGCTGGACACCTTCGTCGATGATTCGGCCGCCCGCATGGAGATCGTCGGCAAGCCGGACGAGATCCCAGCCGTGCAGAAGGAAGTGCAGAAGGAGATCGACGCCGCCGAGGGCAAGTCCTGGCCGATGGTGCCGGTCGAGCGTTACGCCTTCTATGAGCGCGCCAAGCAGGCTTATTGCGTCATCCAGACTGGCGAACGACGCTTCTACGGCTGCTTTGCCTTCCGCAAGGGCGTCGTGCCGCCGGATGCGGAGTAGCGGCATGGCCTCGGGCAAGCCGGTTGTTATCCTCGGTGTCTTTGTCGCCGATACAGCTTACAGGGCGCAGCGCCAGCCCCGCATGGGCGAAACGATCCTCGGCAATTCCTTCAAGCTGGGGCCAGGCGGCAAGGGGTCGAACCAGGCAGTGGCCGCCGGCAAGCTCGGGGCGGACGTCACATTCCTGACCCGCCTCGGTGTCGATGCCTTCGCCGACATGGCCAGGCGGACCTGGAAGGATGCCGGCGTGAAGAGCGCCGCCATCGACACGCCGGACAGCTATACCGGTGCCGCTTACATCTTCGTCGAGGAGGGAAGCGGCAACAACGCCATCATCGTCAGTCCCGGCGCTGCCATGCTGATCACGCCTGAGGATATCGAAGCCAATGCCGACCTTGTCAGGGGTGCCGGTGTTTTCGTGACGCAGCTCGAACAGCCGATCGATGCCGCGATGCGGGCGCTGGAGATCGCGCGCGGGGCCGGGGTGACGACTATCCTCAATCCGGCACCGGCGGCAAAGCTTCCCGACCGCATCTATACGCTCTGCGACTATCTCACACCCAATGAGACCGAAGCCGAGGAATTGACCGGAATGGGAGTCACTTCGGTCGACGACGCGCGCGCCGCCGCGGACAAGCTGCTTGAAAAGGGCGTCGGCACGGTCATCGTCACGCTCGGCGACAAGGGCGCGCTGCTGCACGCGAAGGATCGGTCCGAGCATGTTCCAGCCATCAGTGCCGGCCCTGTCGTCGAGACCACCGGCGCGGGGGACGCCTTTAATGGCGGCTTGGCCGCAGCACTTTCGCGCGGCGTGGAGCCGCTGGAGGCGGTGCGCTTCGCCTGCGCCGTTGCCGGCATTTCCGTGACACGTCCAGGCACAGCACCGTCGATGCCGACATTGCAGGAGGTCGAGGCGCTGCTGGCCAAGGGCTGAGGCAATTGCCCGGAACTCGAAGGGTAGCCCGGAGGCCAGACCGTTCCGGCCTCCGAAGTCTCATGTTCGATGGGCGCGTTGCGAAGCTACTGCCTGACGTAGCAGCGCTTTCCCTGATCCGGAGCGGGATCGCCGAATGCATCGTTGTCGCATTGGACGCCATTGCGGAACACGTCCTGCGTGAACCGGCCGTGGGCGCCATACCTGACCACCTTGCGGCCATAGAAATCACAGAATTCGCCTTCCTCGGCGCAGACCGCCCACTTCTCGCGCCGAGGCTCATCGTAATCGTCGTTCGATTCGTCGCGGTCGCGCTTCACGATGAAGCAGAACTTTTCCTTGCCTGGCGCAGGATCGCCGAAAACGCGGTTCGAACAGGGTATCGCGTTGCGCTCGATGTAACGCGAGGTCGTGCGGCCCTTGGCGCCGTAGACGACCTCGGCTGGATAGGGCAGGCGGCAGATCTCGCCCTCGCGCGCGCATCGCTGCAGCCGGTCCGCCGACGCGGCGGCGGGAAAAAGGATAGAGGCAGCCGTCGTCGCGCCGCCCAGGCAAATCAGCGTGAATATCGTGCGCGTAGAAATATTCGGTGCAATTGACATTACGTCCTCCATGCCATCCCGGCAGCATACTGCAATCTGGCTGCCTGCGGGATGAATCGAGCGCTTTGTGGGCGATTGCGCAACCAGATTCGCAACGACCAACGCGTTCGCGGTCTGCAGGGCTGCTTCGTCCGTTGTTTGTCAGCCACCGGAACCGCGTCATGGGTTCCACGGTGTCGCCCATGCAAGGGTGATTTTGGATCCTGGAAAAGCCAGGCCGAAGAAGGCCTTCAGCACGCTATTTCTGAAGAGATCTTTGACAATATTGTCGGCATTTCCCTGGAGCCAAGGATCATGATCCTTGAGGAAAATGGCGCGAGTGACGGGGCTCGAACCCGCGACCTCCGGCGTGACAGGCCGGCACTCTAACCAACTGAGCTACACCCGCGCATTGACGAGCACGTGTCAGCCGTGTTCGTCGTTGGGGCGCTGGATAAGGGGTTCGCTACCGGGTGTCAAGCGCGCCAAACCATCATAACGCCAAACAGGAGAAGGTTTTTTGACAGCCGGCATTTTGTTCGCAAATCGGGCCTGCGAACAGGGCATCCCACACTCATTTGGCCTTGCGAAGCAAGTCCCGACCGCTTAAAGGTCCGGCCCGGAGCGGGCGATTAGCTCAGTTGGTAGAGCGCTTCGTTTACACCGAAGATGTCGGCGGTTCGAGCCCGTCATCGCCCACCATATCTTTCCACCAGTTGATGTTTTCCAGTTTGCGGGCGCCACGAATCGCCGCGTCGACAACGGTTCCGCGCACAGCTCACCTGTTCTCCCTCCTGAGGGCGTGCATTGCTTTTTCACGGGTGAGCGGCATTTTCGGGAAATCTTTAGGGCCTCCCAGCGTTCACCTCGATAGAGATAGCCATTGCCGTGGGGGCCACAGCTCCCGCCGAAGGGAACTGTGCCTCTCGGTTCGCGACCACGGATTTGCGGCTGCAGGTCAAGGAAAATGCCCGTTCAAGCTTTCATCAACCGAATTGCCACGGCCGTCCCTGATCACGGTGTCCACGAATTCTTCCTTCAATTTGCGGGCTCCCAGCTGGCAGATCCCCGCCGCCGCGCAATTTTCGATCGCATGGCCGACAAGGGCGGCATCGAACATCGCTATTCCTGCTTCGCACCCGCTAGCGATCCTGAGGGTCTGAGCGTCGACCTGGCGGGTGTTTTCAAGCGCGGTGCGTTTCCAGGTACGGCCAAACGCATGGAAATGTTTGCCACGGCCGCGCCCGCGCTCGCCGAGCGAGCATTGGAGCGGCTCCTGGAGGGCGAAGACAGGAAGGGTGTCACGCATCTGATTGTCACCACGTGTACGGGCTTCTCCGCCCCCGGCATCGATCTGGAAATAATCGCCCGGTGCAATCTGCCCACCACCGTGGAGCGCACGATCATCGGCTTCATGGGATGTTATGCGGCAATCAATGCGCTCAAACTGGCGCGGCACATCGTCCTGTCGGAACCTGCGGCCCACGTTGTGATCGTCTGCATCGAACTCTGTACGCTCCATCTCAAGGAGACGGCTGATCTCGAAAAACTGCTATCTTTCTCCCTCTGGGGCGATGGCTGCGCGGCCGCGTCGGTGACCGCCCGCCCGTTCGGCATCGGCCTGGACAGTTTTCACGCGATCGTGGATGCCGACGCCCGCGACCTGATGAGCTGGAGCGTGCACGACGACGGGTTCGACATGGTTCTGTCGGGGCAGGTTCCTGCTGCAATCCAGAATGCGCTTGGCAAAGGCGTCGGCGCCATCCTGGGAAACAGGACCGCCGCCAACGTCGACCTTTGGGCTGTTCACCCGGGTGGGCGTTCGATTCTCGACGCCGTGGAGCGCGCGCTGGATCTTCCTCCCGATGCGCTGTTGCCGTCGCGCGACGTGCTTCGCGAAAACGGAAACATGTCCTCCGCCACCGTGATGTTCGTGCTGGAGCGGATGCTTCGCGGGGTCACGGACGATGACGTGGGCTGCGCAATGGCATTCGGCCCCGGCCTCACGGCCGAGACGATGATGTTCCACACTGCCGGCAGTGCCTGACATGGCCACGGATCTCGACAGCCGTCATATCCAGCCGGAACTGCTCGATCATTTGCCTCCCGACGATCCCAAGGCGATTGGCTCCCGGCGTGACTTGATTTGGATAAATTCGCTGATGTTTCAACATGCGATCATGTCCAGCCTCCTGAAGGCAAGCGTGCGCGAGGGTTCGATCAGAATCTTGGAAATCGGGTCCGGCGACGGTGCGTTCATGCTCTCGGTTGCAAGGCGCCTCGCCAGGAAGTGGATCGACGTGGAGCTGGTCATGCTCGACCAGGTTGACCTCATCACCGACCGGCGGCGCGCCGATTTCGCGGCACTGGGCTGGCGGGTTGAAACAGTCACCGACAATGTCTTCGATTGGATCGCAAACCCAGGGGGTGACGCGTACGACGTTGTCTCGGCCAATCTGTTCCTGCACCATTTTTCCGACGCCGCCTTAAAGATCCTGTTCGAAGCCCTGCGCCGTTTGGCACCGGTGTTCCTCGCCGCCGAGCCAAGCCGAAACGTTATCGCCTTGAAAGCATGCTCGCTCCTGCGCCTTGTCGGTGCAAACCAGGTCACCATGCACGATGCGGCGGCGAGCGTCCGCGCAGGTTTCGCTGGCAAGGAACTTTCCGGTTTGTGGCCTCTCGGTTCCGCGCAGCAGTGTGAAGAACGCAGGATTGGCCCGTTTACCCACGCCTTCCGCGTTTTCCCCAAGGAAGGATTTGCGCGATGTACGATGCCATCGTCATAGGTGCCGGCCCAAGCGGCTCGTCGGCTGCCTTGGCCTTGCGCGGCCAAGGTCGTTCCGTGGCCATCATCGAAGCGAGCGAGTTTC
The DNA here is from genome assembly GCF_037179725.1 of Mesorhizobium sp. Cs1321R2N1. Classification (NCBI taxonomy): domain Bacteria; kingdom Pseudomonadati; phylum Pseudomonadota; class Alphaproteobacteria; order Hyphomicrobiales; family Phyllobacteriaceae; genus Mesorhizobium; species Mesorhizobium sp. Cs1321R2N1. Next base: position 12,729 of record NZ_JAPYKP010000129.1, read on the forward strand.
CACGCCGCAAGGTCTGCGGCGAATTCATGTCGGCGGTCAATCTGGAGCTGTTGGACCGTTTGGAGGCGGGCGTGGCGGTTCGCGCCAAGGCAGGACCGGAGGTCAAGCGGGTTGCGTTGTTCGCGTCGGGCTCCTGCATACAAGCAGGCATGCCGCGCGCCGCCGGAGATGCTTTCGGGCGGGCGCTTGGACGGGACGTTCTGGATGGCATCCTCTTGGACACGGCGCGCAACGCCGGAGCCGACGTTTTTCAGCCGTGGCGCGCGGTGGAGATCGCCAGCAATGGCGATCGTGCCATCGTCCGGATCGCCAACAAGGACGGTCAGACAAGTCTTAGCGGGCAGGTGGTGATTGCGGCGCATGGCTCCTGGGGCCAGGGCAGGTTGCCGACCAATCTGCCAAAGAGCAGCGCGGCCTCCGATCTGTTTGGCTTCAAGGCCCATTTCAGGGGAGCTTCGCTCGATCGAGACCTCATGCCGCTCCTGGTGTTTCCGGGCGGCTATGGTGGCATGGTGTGGGCGGATCAGGACAGGATATCGCTGTCGTGCTGCATACGCCGCGACGTGTTGACCAGGCTGCGCAAAAAGGGCGGTGCCACGTCAGCAGCCCAAGCCGTTCAGGCGCACATACTGGCATCGTGCCCGGCGGTGGTTTCCACGATCGGCGACGCCAGCCTCGAAGGTGAATGGCTTGCCGCCGGTCCCATACGTCCGGGGATGCGCCCACGATTTGCCGACGACATATTTCGGGTCGGCAACATCGCCGGCGAGTCCCATCCCATCATCGCCGAAGGCATCTCCATGGCCCTGCAGTCCAGCTGGCTTCTCGCTGGCGAATTGGCAAGGTTCGAACAATGGGACCGGACGGCGCGCCTCGCCGTCGGCAACCGCTATTCAAGAGCGTGGAGCCGGCAATTTGCCACTCGCATTCATGCGGCCGCACTGTTGGCGCGCATTGCCGTCCTCCCCAGGTCCAATACGGCGATGAAGGCGTTCGTGGGGTGGTTCCCGAATAGCCTGACCTTAGGGGCCAGATTGTCCGGCAAGACGAAAGCCTTGCCTGCCCTCAGCCATCCGTAAGGGCTGAGCCGGCCGGACGCCTGGAGGAATTCGCCGAAGCGCTCGAGCCAAATCGGCAATTCAGCAGGCACACGGTTCGTGGCGTATGGCTGCCCCCAGCTCACGGCGGCACCATCCGGAAATCCTTGCCCTCGGGCAGCAATTGCCCGCCATCGACGACAATGGTGGTTCCGGTGATGTAACTGGCGTCATCCGAGGCGAGGAACAGGAAAGCGTTGGCCACGTCGCGCGGGCTGCCGAGCCGGCCGAGCGGGATCGAATCTTCCATGTTCTTGATATAGGCGGCGCCGCGATGCTGCTGGATGGCTTCGGTAAGGATATTGCCAGGCTCGACGCCGTTGACGGTGATGCCGTAGCTGGAGAACTCCAGCGCCGCAGCGCGAATGAAGCCGTTGATGCCCGCTTTCGTCGCCGAATAATGGCCATGGCCAGGGCTGGTGACATGCGGGCCGGTGATGGAGGAGGTGTAGAGCATGCGGCCAAAGCGCTGCGCCTTCATCGGTATCAAGGCCGCGCGGCTGGCATTGAAAGTGCCGCGCAGGTTGACGGCCATGACGCGGTCCCAGTCGTCGGCACTGGTGTTTTCGATCAACTGCCAGGGATAGATGCCGGCATTTTGGACGATAATGTCGAGGCGGCCGTGGTGTTTAAGCGCCATCGCCACCCCGGCCTCGGCGTCTCTCATTTGCGAGATGTCGGTGCGGATGAAGGGGACGCCGAGTTCATCCGCACTTGCTTGCCCGGCCTCCTCCTCCGTATCGGCCAGCACCAGCCTTGCGCCTTCTTCGGCGAAGCGCAGTGCGATGCCCTTGCCGATGCCGCGCGCGCCGCCGACGATCAACGCCACCTTGTCTTCCAGTCGTCCTGTCATGCGAGCCGTCCTGTCATGCCAAATCCCCGCCTCACGCCAATCCCCCTCTCACGCCAGTCTTTGGCGAATGGTTTGCTTGAATGCGTCGAGCAACACCGCTGCCAGAACCAGCAGGCCGTGGATGACCTGGGTGAAGTTGGCGGGCAGGCCCATCAGGTTGATCGCCGTGTTGATGGCAGAGAGCAGGAGCACGCCGGCATAGACGCCCGGCAAGGTGCCGACACCACCCTTCAGGCTGACGCCGCCGATGACGACCGCGGCAAAGGCGTTGAACAGAAGGCCAACGCCCAGATTGGCCGTGGCACCCGAGGTGCGGATCGCCAGCAGCCAGCCGGCGAGCCCTGCTATGGCGCCGGCGAGCACGAAGGCGATGATCAGGTTGCGGTTCACCCGGATGCCGGCGCGGAAGGTTGCGGTTTCATTGCCGCCGATCATCACGAGGTGCCTGCCGAACGGCGTCTTGGCCATGATCAGCGAGAACACCACGAAACAGGCCACCGCGATCCAGGCGGTAAGCGGCAGGCCCATCAGGCGTTGGATGCCGAACCAGCGGATGGCAGGTGCCAGATCCTGAGCCGAGCGGCCGCCCGAAATGACCAGCACCAGGCCGCGCACCCAGATGTAGGAGGCGAGCGTGATGATGAAGGCGCTCATCTTGACCTTGACCACAAGATAGCCGTTGAAGGCGCCGATGAGGCCGCCGACGGCCAGCGCCAGCAGCAGCGATACCGGAACCATCAGCCATTCCGGGTGCAAGGGGACGCCCAGGCCGATGCCCGAGGAACAAAACAGGATGCCCACCGCCATGGCGCTGAGCGCGGCGACGGATTCGACCGACAGGTCCATGTGACCGGCAATGATGACCAGCGCCAGGCCGATCGACATCACGCCGAGCACGCTCGACGCCTCGATGATGTTGGCGAAGATGCCGAGCTGGAAATAATTCGGGATGAACAGCGAGAAGACGACCAGGACAAGAAGCAGCATGAACCAGACGAGGTTGTCGAGGACGAACTCCAGGGCGTTGCGTGTGCGAGGGTTCATATGTCGATCCGGTTGGCGTGCGCAATCAAGGCCGCAGAACATTGCCTGCGTCTCATTCGATATGGACAGGGAAGGGCTCCGGGCCGGGTATGGCCCGGAGCGGTTGGGCCATCTGTCTATTCGACCGGCTTGACCGTATCGGTCGGCGGCTTCTGGTTGCCCCAGAAGGCCGGATTGTCGACATTCTCCTTGGTGATTGCGGCGCCCGGGATCTTGATGTTCGGGCCCCAGGCTTCCTTGGTGACGGTCGACTTCAGGCCAAGCACATCGTATTCGCCGGGCTTGATCTCTTCCTTCTTGACGACCTTGTCCATGAACATGGCGACGGCCGCGGCCTGTGCGTAAAGTGGCTGCTCGACCTCGACGTTGAGCCAGCCCTTGCGGATCAGGTCGAGACCGACCGGCGCGCCGTTCGAACTCATCAGCATGACGTCGCCAGGCTTCTTGCCGGCGGCCTCGAGCGAAGCGACGGCGGCGACCGACAGGTGCGCGGCATGGCTGAAGATCAGGTCGATGTCGGGATTGGCCAGCATCTGGTCGGCAACGATGGTGCCGGCGTTGCTGGCTTCCCATTGCATGGCAGGCAGAGAGATGATCTTGACGTCCGGGAACGCCTTCATCTTTTCTTCAAAACCCTTCTGGATGTCGAGCGTGTAGGGATCGCCGGGATCGCCAAGCACCTGCAGGACTTTGCCCTTCACCGAGCCGTTCTTGGCTTTCAGAAGTTTTTCGGCCTGGTCGGCGGCGACGTAGCCGATCTCGACGGTACCAGCGACCGACGTGAAGTCGGACGGCGTCGACGTGATCTGGCGGTCGAACTCGACCACCGGAATGCCGGCGGCGCGCGCTGCCTCGATCGACGGTTTCAACGCATTGAAATCGACGGCGGCCAGGATGATAGCCGCCGGCTTGAGCGCGATGACGTCGTTCATCTGTGACTGCTGGGCGTCGGTCTTGTTGTCGGCGTTAAGCGTCTTCATGTCGTAGCCGGTCTGTTTCAGGAACAGCTCCAGCGCGCTCACCGAGCCAGTCTGGAACTCGTCGAGCAGTGTCGGCACCATGTAGTAGACAATACCCTTGGACTGCGCGAATGCCGGCGTGAGTGTGGCAAAAGCCAGTGCCAGGATACCGAGGACAGCAAGAAGTATTCGCTTCATGTCGTTGGCTCCCTGTTAAGCCGGACCCCTCTTTGTCCCTCAGCCCGCCGGTCCGGCACCGGCAAGCGTCTTCCCGGTAATCATGTTGATCACCGCGTCGGGACTTGTCTTGTTGCGTGCGACATCGCCCGCCACGACGCCTTGCCGGATCACCACGATCCGGTCGGCGACCTGAAAAGCCTGCTGCATGATATGGGTGATGATGACGACGCCGATGCCCTGGCTCGCCACCTGGCGGATCATGTCGAGGCCGCGCCGCGTCTGCTCGACACCAAGTGCGGCGAACGGTTCGTCCAGCAGCACCAGCTTGCCGCCCCAGTGCACGAAGCGGTTGAGTTCGATGGCCTGCCGCTGGCCGCCCGAGAGATGCTCGACATTGGTGCGCAGTGAAGGAATGCGGGTACCGGCGCTGGCCAGCGCTTTCCCGACGACGGTTTCCATGGCACGCTCATCGAGCACGGGAATGCCAAGCACCTTCCTGGTGATCTCGCGGCCCATGAAGAAATTGGCCACCACGTCGACGTTGGTGCAGAGCGACAGGTCCTGGTAGACGGTCTCGATACCCGCCGCCTTGGCTTCCGCCGGCGACCGGGCCAGGAACTCCTTGCCCTCGAACAGCATGCGGCCGGAGGTCGGTTCGAGACCGCCCGCAATGATCTTGACCAGCGTCGACTTGCCGGCGCCATTGTCGCCGAGCAACGCCACCACCTCGCCCTTGTCGATGGAAAAGCTGATCCCCTTCAGCGCTTCGATCGCGCCATAGTTCTTGGTCACGTTGTCGAGCACCAGCAGGGGTTCGCTCATGCTGCAATCTCCCCGGCCGAAAGGATGTCGCGGCCGCGCTCGCGTTCGGCGGCGAACATCTGGCCGAAGCGTGGCGACAACACCCCGGAAACGGCGAGTGCCGCCGCGCCGCGCAGCACCGCATGCTGGCCGCCGCTGGCGACGACGACGCGCGGCGTCTTGC
>NZ_JAPYKP010000130.1:0-17713 GCF_037179725.1 Mesorhizobium sp. Cs1321R2N1
GAGCCGAGCGTGCCGACCGGACGCCCGCCGACGGTGAGCTCGGCACCCGCGGCGGGCAGAGGAAGTCCAGCCTGGACGATCAGCACGCGCCGCCGGGCCGTGCCCCGATGCTGCATGCGCGACACGACCTCCTGGCCGACATAGCAGCCCTTCTTGAAGCCGACACCGCCCATCTCGTCGAGCAGCACGTCATGCGGGAACGCGTCGCCGAGTGCATAGTCGGACCCGCTCTCGGCAATGCCGCGGGCGATGCGGAAGGCCTGCCACGCGGCGATGTCGCCGGCCTCCGCTGTGCCGGCATGGAAGCGGGTGACGCCTTCGTCGCCAAAGCGCCTGTCGGCAACCGCGGTTGAATCACTTTCTGAGGCGATTGACTCTTTTCCCCACGCGACAGTGACAAGCGTTTGTTCCGACTTGGCAATCTCGACCTTGGCGCGAAGCCTGTAGAGCATCAGCCGGCGAATGAAATCATCTGAAACGTCGGCACGGCATTCGATGCGGAAGGCGTTTTCTCCTGCCCGTGAGATCAGGAAGTCGAACAGTATCTTGCCTTGCGGCGTCAGCAGCGCGCCAGGCTTTGCCTCACCATTGCCAAGCGCATCGAGATCGGTGGTCAGGATGTTTTGCAGAAAATGTTCGGCATCCGGGCCGGAGACGGAGATAAGCGCGCGGTCTTTCAGCAGGGCAAAGGGCATGGAGCGGATAAAAGCCTGATCTTGCAAAACGGTTGGCCATTACGTAAGCCGCTGACATTCCCCCCGCAAGAGAGCATCACCATGACCTATGACCTCATCCTGACAGGCGGCACAGTGGTCAATCATGACGGCGAGGGGTTGCGCGACATTGGCGTGAAGGGCGGTCGCATCGCCGCGATCGGCGATCTGCGCCAGGCCTCGGCCGGCGAGACGATCGACTGCCGGGGCCTGCACGTCCTGCCCGGTGTCGTCGACAGCCAGGTGCATTTCCGCGAGCCGGGACTGGAGCACAAGGAAGACCTGGAAACGGGATCGCGGGCTGCTGTGCTCGGCGGTGTCACCGCCGTCTTCGAGATGCCCAACACCAACCCGTTGACCACCAGCGACGCAACGCTTGCCGACAAGGTCCGGCGCGGCAGCGGCCGCATGCATTGCGATTTTGCTTTCTGGGTTGGCGGTACCCGCGATAACGCCAGGGATGTCGGCGACCTCGAGCGTTTGCCGGGATCTGCGGGAATAAAGGTCTTCATGGGGTCGTCCACCGGTGACCTGCTGGTCGAGGACGACGAAAGCGTCGCCTCGATCCTGAGGAATACCCGCCGCCGCGCCGCTTTTCATTCGGAGGACGAGTTCCGGCTGCGGGAGCGCCTGGGCGAGCGCATTGAGGGCGACCCGTCATCGCATCCCGTTTGGCGGGACGAGATCGCCGCCTTGCGCTGCACCGAACGGCTGGTGCGCATCGCGCGCGACGTCCGGGCCCGCATCCATGTCCTGCACATTTCGACCGTCGAGGAAATCCTGTTCCTCGAACAGCACAAGGATGTCGCGACCTGTGAGGCCACGCCGCACCATCTGACGCTGAGCGCCGACGATTATGCGCGGCTCGGCACGCTGATCCAGATGAACCCGCCGGTGCGGGACAAGCGCCATCGCGACGGCGTCTGGCATGGTATCGCGCAGGGCATTGTGGACGTGCTCGGCTCCGACCACGCGCCACACACATTGGCGGAGAAGGCAAAGCCCTATCCGGCTTCGCCCTCGGGCATGACCGGCGTGCAGACGCTGGTGCCGATCATGCTCGACCACGTCAACGCCGGCCGGCTGACCCTGCAGCGCTTCGTCGATCTCTCCAGCCATGGCCCACAGCGCATCTTCGGCATGGCCCGAAAAGGCCGTATCGCCGCCGGCTATGACGCCGACTTCACCATTGTCGACATGAAGCGGCGCGAGGCCATCACCAACGCGCAAGCCGGCTCGAAAGCCGGCTGGACACCTTATCACGGCAAGGAGGTGACCGGTTGGCCGGTCGGCACGGTCATTCGCGGTCAGCGTGTCATGTGGGAGGGCGAAATCATTACGCCCGGCCGGGGCAGGGCGGTGGAGTTTTCCGAGGCATTGCCCGGCTAGACGGCCATCGCCGACGCGTCAGGTCGCCGACGCGTCACGTCTTTGATTTTTAAGCGCTCTGCACTATGTTCAGAGCACTATGAAGGCACAATTCGCGCCTATGATTGACCCGCCGAGTTTGCAGAGCTGCAAGCGCTCTTGTGGAACGGCGATGTCGCACGACTGATCCCGGCCAACGAAGCATTTGCGTTGTACGAGCGCAATTGGCGCTTTGTCGATCAAACTCGGCTTACGGCGCGCGAAAAACAGCTTATCCAGAATCTTGCCAGCGAATTCGGTCACGGCATCCTTCTGACCGCCGGCTAAATCTCTTCCTGGTTTTGTCTCGCATTAATGGCAACATTGTCTACAATGCTGCTCGCATCCTGCCGCCAGCAGGCAGGCACCTTCAATCGCCCGCGACGAAGAAGGTCCATCGCCCGGCGGGCGTGATGCCGACGCGGTAGAAGATGTAGGCGCCGAACTGCTTCATGTCGTCGAAATCGCCGGCGGTGACGATCTTGAACAGCTCGACCCGCTGCCTGGCGTCGAGCCTGTCGAGCGGCAGCGCGAAGAAATACGGCCAGACATAGAGTTCCTGTGGCGTGCCCGCATCGACATGGACGTAGCCGGCGCCAAGCACCTCCTCGAGAATGGCCAGGATCTCCTGGCCGTCAGGGTCGCCGGACAGCCCTTTGAGGAAGGCGATGGCATCGCCATCGATGTCGGCCAGCGACAGCTGGGTCATGCTGTCGCCCTTGCCGATTAAAGGCCTGAGCTTCTCGATGTCGCCGCTCTTGCAAGCTTCGATGATGAGGTCATGCATGCGTCGCACGGACTCGGGCAGCTTGCCGAGGTCATAGACGACCTCGGGCAAGGGCGCCTGGGGATCGACACGCGGCCTGTTGCTGCCGCCATCCGACGGAATGTCCGGCTCCGCAGCGTCGGGAGCGGCCGGTTGGCTGGCCGAAGGCGGCGTTCCCAGCGGGCCAGGCACGGGAATCGCGCCCCCGGGCGACGACGCGCCGTCGCCCGTCGGGGGTGTGACCGGCGAGGGGAGTTCTTCGCTTTTGATCTCGCTCAGCGCATAGGCAGGGCTGCTGGCCAGGCACGTCACCAAGGCAATCGCGCCACAGCAAGCAGCGAGACGGATGTAGAGGACAAGGCCCATCGGCCTGCCTGACATCGGAAAATTCACTGCCCCTATCTCCCTGCTCCCGGGCATGGTGCCCGGTCGGCATCTACTCGTCAAAGAACCTGATGTTGGTTCAGTGCCGCAGCCGCTCGGGTTCGAAGGCGCCAGCAATCACCTTTTCACGCATACGGTCCAGCAGGGCAAGGGCCGAGGTTTCGCCGTTGGCGCGCAGCATTTCGCCGAATGCCGTTTCGAGCGCCGCCTCGGCAATGATCTCGGGCTCGATGCCAGCCGAAAGGCCTTCCGCCCAGGCTTCGCTGTGGCTCTCAACCGCCGTCAGGCGCTTCTCTTCCCTGACCAGCGCGTCGATGTCGTTGGCAGCATGTTCCATAAGCGATGTCCACCCTTTCAAGCGGCAACCCATCAGTGTGGATCAGGCTTGATCTGTTCCATTCATAGGCAGCGCCAAGTAAGTATCTGTAAATACGACATTTTTTTGGTCGCGTTTTACAGGGGCCAATTGTATTTGGCGAAGCTGCGTTTCAACCCGGATCAAACTTAGCCGATTAGGCCGGCCTGCGGGGCGAAAACCTTCAGTTTGAGTTAATTCCGCATTCGCGTGGTAACGTTTGATTAACGCTGTTGCAGAAGTGCAACATCAGAATTGCACCAAGACATGGACAGGCACAAGTAGGATATGCCGACGATCCTTGCCGACGCGCCTGATATCTGTTGATGGATGCTCAATTGCCATAACGCGAGGCGATGTCGCGCGACAGCGTCTCACCTTCCTTCATATAACGGCTGATGGCTTCAGCGGCCGAAGCAGTGCACTGGGTGTAGGTGCCGCCGAAGGAGCGATAGCCGCGGTTGAAGCTGGCGATGAAGCGGGCGCGGCGTTCTGGATCGGGATTTTCCGAATCGAGCAGTTTTTCCATCTCGCCCCGCCACTGGTCGCCTTTCTCCCCGCACAGATTGCGCAGGAAATGCAGCGACCCCAGAACCTCCGCCAATCGCATCAGCCCCGGCTCGAACGGCGACTCGGCACTGAACGCGGGCCGTACCGGGACGGCCGCGCTGACGGCAAGGCAAATGGCGAGGAGTATTGACGGACGGTTCATAAGCCCAAAGCCGCTACGGTCCGCCGAATGGCCTAAACCGTGGCTGGCGAGACAACATAAGCGTTGTGACGAAACAATTTGTCGCCTGCAAGGCGATTTTTCAGTGCTGCGTCAGCGTGTTTGAATGTGACCGAGGAGTTCCTCGGCGACCGCCAACACCGAGCCGGCAAGCGGTAACAGGGCCATTTCTTTAAGTGTGTAGAAGGCAGCTGTCTCGGCGTCGTCGCTGGCCACGGCCTCGCCACCGGCATAGGCGGCGCCGAACACCGTGAGGAGATAATCGACCGGGTGGCTGTCGTCCCTGCCGTCGATGTGGATTTCCCGAAGCGGGCGCAAACCGGTGGCGCGCAAGCCGGTCTCTTCCATCAGTTCACGCCGTGCCGCGTCCTCCGGTGTCTCGTCGCCTTCGACCTTGCCGCCGGGAAAGGCGTAGAACCCTTGCGAAGGCGGCCGTGCCCGTTTCACGAGGAGTACGCTGTCGCCGCGCACGACGGCGACCGAGACGGCGGGAAGTGTCTTGCGTGCTTCGTTCATGATCAGGCTCATTCGAGGACCGGTCTGTTGTGGACCGCCCAGTAAGGGGAAGCATTACCGGTTGCGCAACACCGGTTCCATAGCCACTTTCGAAGCCGAACCATTCGAAAGGCTCCATCATGTGCGGACGTTTTGCCTTGACCGCCACGCCGGACCAGACCGCCGCCTTCCTGGGCCTTGCCGAGCTGGAGGATTTCCCGGCCCGCTACAACATCGCGCCGACACAGCCGGTCCTGATGGCGACCGCCGGCGCGCCGCGGGCTCCGGGCTCCAACCTGCCGGACCGGCAGCCGATGCTGGTGCGCTGGGGCCTCCTTCCCGCCTGGGTCAAGGACACCAGGGAATTTCCGCTGCTGTTCAACGCGCGTTCGGAAGGCGCAATCGAAAAGGCCTCATTCAAGGCCGCCATGCGCCATCGGCGCGCGCTGGTGCCGGCATCCGGCTTTTACGAGTGGCGGCAGACCGGAGGCAAGAAGGGGCAACCCTATTGGATCCGGCCGCGGCATGGCGGGCTGGTCGCCTTTGCCGGTCTGATCGAAACCTATGCCGAGCCGGGCGGCTCGGAGATGGACACCGGCGCCATCCTGACTGTGAACGCCAATGCCGACATCGCCCATATCCATGACCGGATGCCGGTGGTGATCGATATCCCCGACTTTGCCCGCTGGCTGGATTGCCGTACGCGCGAACCGCGCGATGTCGCTGATTTGCTGCGGCCGGCGCTGCCCGATTTCTTCGAGGCGATTCCCGTCTCCGACCTCGTCAACAAAGTCGCCAACACCGGACCGGAGATACAAGAGAGGGGCGAGATCGGACCTGAGCCCGAGAAAGCCAGGCGCCAGAAACCCGGCGCGGACGACAGTCAAATGACGCTGTTCTAGCGAAGCCCGTCGGGGCCTTAAATCAGGGCGCTTGTTCGCGCTCCTCGGTGCCGGCGATTGCGTCGGCTGGAGTGCCGCTTCAGGCGGCGCGGGGCGATACGATCTTCTGCGCCGGCTTGTTCTTCTTGGCGGTGTGAAGAAGGGCGGCGACGATAGCCGCCGGGCCGATCGCACGATAGTGGCTGGCCAGCGCCGGTTGCTTGGCGCGGTTGGCTTCCTGCTTGCTTCGAGGCATGTTTCTCTTCCCAGATAACGTTTTCGTGTATGCGATTTGGTCGCCGAATCCGACCAAATCGTGACGCTTGGTGATCTAGCCGGCGAATGTTTCATGACTGTGCCGACATGTTTAATAAAATGTTTCATTGGCTGATTCCGTGTGATCGGGCGATGCGTTTGCCAGTCTTTGCGACGTTTTTCCCGGGATCAGCGACTTGACGGCAACACCGGCCAAGGCGATAAAGCCGCCCATGAAAACGTCTTTCGCCATTTGTGGCATTTGCATTATTGGCTAGCCTCGCGCTGGTCCGGACGTTTTCGCCTCATCTTTCCCCAGATTGGACAAACGCCCCGGCCAGCAGGCTGGAGCCAGATTTGCGCCTCGGCGCTGGGCTGGCTCCATCCAGACAAGAAGTTCTGAAACCGGGAAGGCATGGAATGTCTGACGCATCGCAGGGCCTGCGCCTCTACAACACGCTGACGCGCACGAAAGAGGACTTCGTGCCGATCGATCCGCGAAATGTACGCATGTATGTCTGCGGCCCGACCGTCTACGACTTCGCCCATATCGGCAACGCCAGGCCAGTGATCGTCTTCGACGTGCTGTTTCGTCTGCTGCGCCATCTCCATGGTGAGACGCACGTCACCTATGTGCGCAACATCACCGACGTCGACGACAAGATCAACGCGCGCGCCTTGCGGGACTTCGGCGGCGAGATCGCTTCAGGGGCGCTTTCGCTCAACGAAGCGATCCGGCGGGTTACCGAAAAAACGGCCGATCAGTTCCACAGGGATGTCGCGACGCTTGGCTGCCTGGAGCCGACGGTCGAGCCGCGCGCCACCGAATTCGTCGAGCCCCGCGCCGACGGCAAGGCTGACATGATCACCTTGATTCAAAGCCTGATCGGGCGCGGCCATGCCTATGTCGCGGCGGGCGAAGTGCTGTTCGATACGGCGTCGATGCCGGACTACGGGCAATTGTCGAAACGCAATCTCGACGAGCAGCAGGCCGGCGCCCGCATCGCCGTCGACGCGCATAAGAAGAACCCCGGCGATTTCGTGCTGTGGAAACTGTCGTCGCCGGAGGAGCCCGGTTGGCAAAGTCCATGGGGCAGGGGCCGGCCCGGTTGGCATATCGAGTGCTCGGCCATGTCGGCCGCCTATCTCGGCGAGGTCTTCGATATCCATGGCGGCGGCCTCGATCTGATCTTCCCGCACCATGAGAACGAGATCGCCCAGTCGCGCTGCGCCCACGGCACGTCGGTCATGGCCAATGTGTGGATGCACAATGGCTTCCTGCAGGTCGAGGGCCAGAAGATGTCGAAGAGCCTTGGCAATTTCTACTCGATCCACGAGTTGCTGGAGACCGACACTTTTGGTGGTCGCAAATGGCCCGGCGATGTGCTGCGGCTGGCGATGCTGATGACGCATTACCGCGAACCGATCGACTTTTCCGTGCGCAAGCTGGAGGAGGCGGAAAACACGCTGCGCAAATGGAAACGCGCGGCGGATCTTGCGCCGGCCGCGGGAAGTCAGTTGCCGGTTGAGGTCGTGGAGGCGCTGTCGGATGATCTTGCGACCTACGCGGCCTTCCAGCAACTCACCCAGCTTGCCGGCGAGGCGACCGACTTTGACGGTAGCGGCGACAACGCCGCCGCCGTCGCATTGAAGACCGCTCTCACCTTCCTTGGCTTCGATATTGGCGCGACCAAGGTGGACGAAACCGTGGTCGCCAAAGGGATTGCCGAGCGCCTGACGCTTATCGCTGCGAAAAATTGGACAGAGGCCGACCGCGTGCGCGATGAACTTCTGGCGCAAGGTGTACAGTTGAAGGACGGCAAGGACCCGGTCACCGGCGAGCGCGTGACGACGTGGGAGATCAAGCGGTGAGGGCGGAGGCGGGAATGGAAAGGTCATCGCGAGGCGCCCCCCTCTGCCCTGCCGGGCATCTCCCCCTCCAGGGGGGAGATCGGCAGCTTCATCGATGGCGCCGAATCTTCAACATCGGCGATTGGCGAAAGCCGAAGCGACGTCCAATCTCCCCCCTTGAGGGGGAGATGTCCGGCAGGACAGAGGGGGGCGCCTCGCGATGACCCATCATCTCGTATCTCCCCTTAATCGTGGCAATGCGCGCAAGATGCGCAAGGCAATGACCGATGCCGAACTCAAACTTTGGAATGAGATACGTGCACATCGCCTTATGGGGCTGGCTTTCAGGCGCCAGATGCCGATCGCTGGCTACATCGTCGACTTTGCTTGCCCGACCAGAAAACTGATCGTCGAGATTGACGGCTCCCAACATGCAACGGCCAAAACCTCGGAGATGGATGCGGCGCGTACCGCGAAGCTTGAAGCGCTGAGCTGGACCATCCTGCGCTTCTGGAATGACGACGTCATCCGCGATATCGACAATGTCTGCCAGCACATCGTGATCGTGGCCGGTTTGGCCGATGCTGTGATGCCGGCAAGCCAACCAGCAACGGAGGAGCTCGTTCCATGATCGATCATCTTGGCATCGCCGTTTCCGATTTCGATGCTTCCAAGGCCTTCTACGACAAGGCGATGGCGCCTTTGGGCGCCTCGCTGCTTTACATGGTGCCGCAGGAATATACCGGCGGCACCAAGGTTGGCGGTTATGGCCGCGACCGGCCGGTGTTCTGGCTGAGTTCGGCCAGGGAAAAGCCCCGGGATCACCAGCACGTCGCCTTCACAGCGCGCAGCCGCGCCGAGGTCAACGCCTTCCATGCCGCCGCCCTTGCAGCCGGCGGCAAGGACAATGGCGGGCCGGGCCTGCGTCCGCACTATCACCCCAACTACTACGGCGCCTTCGTCTTCGATCCCGACGGCAACAATGTCGAGGCGGTCTGTCATGATCCGGAGTGAAAGCCGATGAGCCTCGACAACCGGCCGGTCTACACCGGCGGCTGCCAATGCGGGGCGGTGCGCTTCCGCGTCGAAGGCGCGCTTGGCGACGCTTCGGTCTGCCACTGCCGCATGTGTCAGAAGGCGAGCGGCAATTTCTACCTGCCGCTGGTCTCGGTGCGGGGCGCAAAGGTCGACTGGACGCGCGGCGAGCCCAAGCGTTTCCGTTCCTCCAATGCCGCCTGGCGCGGCTTCTGCGCCGACTGCGGCACGCCGCTGACCTTCGAGGCGCCCGACGGCATGGCGCTGGCGATCGCCGCCTTCGACGATCCGGCTGGTATCGCGCCGACCATCCAATGGGGCACGGAAGCAAAACTGCCCTATGTGGATTCCATTCCGCGATTGCCGGGCGAGGACACGATGGCGGATATTGGCTCGGCCCCCTATCTCGCCGAACTCGTCTCCTATCAGCATCCCGACCACGACACCGACTAATGGCCGCCGGAGGAAAGACCATGACCGAGACCGTCCGAACCGGCGGCTGCCAATGCGGCGCCGTGCGCTTCCGCATCAAGGGGGCGCTGGGACGCGCGTCCATCTGCCATTGCCGCATGTGCCAGAAACAGTTCGGCTCCTTCTTCGGCGCCTTGGTGACGGTGCCCAAGGACGGCGTCGAATGGACCCATGAAGAACCAAGCTATTTCCAGTCTTCGGTCAACATCGATCGCGGATTCTGCGCCCGTTGCGGCACGCCGCTGACCTATCGCCAGCCCGGCGGGCTCGAGATCGCCATCGGCGCGTTCGACGACCGCTCGGATCTGGCGCCGCGGATCCAAGTCAACTACGCGGCACGGCTGCCTTGGGTGGAGACGATCTTCGATCAGCCTGTCCACGATGATCCCGACTATTACGCGCGGCAGGAGCAGATCATCTCCTTCCAACATCCCGATCACGAAACGGCCAATTGGCCGCAACAGGGCCTGAAACTATGAGCTTGCGCACCCTCTATCCGGAAATCGAACCGTTCGAGTCGGGGATGCTCGACGTCGGTGATGGCCATAGGGTCTATTGGGAACGGTCCGGCACCAAGGGCGCCAAGCCGGCGGTGTTCCTGCATGGCGGCCCGGGCGGCACCATCTCGCCAAAACACCGGCGGCTGTTCGACCCCAAGCTTTACGATGTCATCCTGTTCGACCAGCGCGGCTGTGGAAAGTCGACGCCGAACGCCTCGCTGGAGGCCAACACGACCTGGCATCTCGTTGCCGACATCGAACGCCTGCGCGAAATGGCCGGCTTCGATAAATGGCTGGTGTTTGGCGGCTCCTGGGGCTCGACGCTGGCGCTCGCCTATGCCGAGACACACCCTGATCGCCTCAGCGAACTGGTGGTGCGCGGCATCTATACGCTGACCCGCGCGGAGCTCGAATGGTACTATCAGTTCGGCGTCTCAGAGATGTTCCCCGACAAATGGGAGCGCTTCCTGGCGCCGATCCCGGAGGCCGAGCGCAGCGACATGATGGGTGCCTACCGCAAGCGGCTGGTCGGGTCCGACCGCAAGGCGCAGGTCGAGGCCGCCCGCGCCTGGAGCCTGTGGGAAGGCGAGACGATCACCCTGCTGCCGGAGCCTGAAACCAGCGGTCCGTTTGGCCAGGATGACTACGCCGTCGCCTTCGCCCGCATCGAGAACCACTATTTCGTCCATGCCGGCTGGCTGGAGGAAGGGCAGTTGCTGCGCGATGCCGGGAAGCTCAAGGACATCCCCGGCACCATCGTCCACGGCCGCTACGACATGCCGTGCCCGGCGCGCTACGCCTGGGCGCTGCACAAGGCGTGGCCCAAGGCCGACTTTCATCTGATCGAAGGCGCCGGCCATGCCTATTCGGAGCCGGGCATCCTCGACCGACTGATCCGCGCGACGGACAAGTTTGCAGGCAAATGACCATGTCCCGCGAGCGTCTCTATCTCTTCGACACCACGCTCCGCGATGGCCAGCAGACGCCGGGCATCGACTTTTCGGTCGAGGACAAGATCGCGATTGCCAAACTGCTCGACGAGTTCGGTTTCGACTATGTCGAAGGGGGTTATCCCGGCGCCAATCCGACCGACACGGCCTTCTTCCGGGAAAAGCGCACCGCACGCGCAAAGTTCGTCGCCTTCGGCATGACCAAGCGCGTAGGGGTATCGGCCTCCAACGATCCGGGGCTGGCGGCGCTCGTTCAATCGAAGTCGGACGCCATCTGCTTCGTCGCCAAGAGCTGGGACTATCATGTCCGCGTGGCGCTCGGCTGCACCAACGACGAGAATCTGGAGTCCATCAAGGCCTCGGTCGAGGCGGCGGGCGCTTCGGCCAAGGAAGCGATGGTCGACTGCGAGCATTTCTTCGACGGCTTCAAGGCCAACCCGGACTATGCGCTGGCCTGCGCCAAGACAGCCTATGATGCGGGCGCCCGCTGGGTGGTGCTTTGCGACACGAATGGCGGCACGCAGCCCTCGGAAGTGCGGCTAATCGTTGAGAAGGTCATCGCCGCGGGCATTCCGGGCGAGCATCTCGGCATCCACGCCCATGACGACACCGGCCAGGCGGTGGCCAATTCCCTTGCCGCCGTCGAGGCTGGCGTGCGCCAGGTCCAGGGTACGCTGAACGGCATCGGCGAACGTTGCGGCAATGCCAATCTGATCTCGATCGTGCCGACACTGGCGCTGAAGCCGGCTTTCGCCGACCGCTTCGAGACTGGAATTTCAGCTGAAGCGCTGACCGGCATCTCCAGGCTGTCCCGCGCCTTCGACGAATTGCTGAACCGCGCCCCGGAAGCGCAGGCACCCTATGTCGGCTCGTCCGCCTTCGCCACCAAGGCCGGCATCCATGCTTCCGCACTGGCCAAGGAGCCGGCGACCTATGAGCACGTGCCGCCGGAATCGGTCGGTAACCGACGCCGTGTCATGGTCTCCGACCAGGGCGGTAAGGCCAATTTCCTCGCCGAGTTGAAGCGGCGCGGCATCGATGTGCCGAAGGACGATCACCGGCTCGATGCCCTGATATCCGTGGTCAAGGAGCGTGAAGCGTCGGGCTATGCCTATGAGGGCGCCGACGCCTCCTTCGAGCTCCTGGCACGCAAGATGCTGCATGGCCTGCCCGAGTTTTTCCACGTCACCTCGTTCCGCTGCATGATCGAGCGCCGCTTCGATGCCAATGGCCAGTTGAAGACGGTGTCGGAAGCGGTGGTCAAGGTGCTGGTCGAAGGCGAGGAGAAGATGTCGGTGGCCGAGGGCCATGGCCCCGTCAACGCGCTCGACATCGCGCTGCGCAAGGATCTCGGCAGATACCAGAACGAGATCGCCGATCTCGAACTCGCCGACTTCAAGGTGCGTATCCTCAATGGCGGCACCGAGGCCATCACTCGCGTGCTCATCGAATCGCATGACGGCACCGGTGCCCGCTGGTGGACGGTCGGCGTTTCCGAAAACATCATCGACGCCTCGTTTCAGGCGCTGATGGATTCGATCATCTATAAGCTGATGAAGAACCGCGAAATGGCGGGGCTGGTGGCGGCGGAGTAAGTTTGAACCATCAGCGAAAGTCCATTGATCCATCAGAACTTTGCGATGGTCTTGCCAAGGTTACTGGGCCATAGCGTCGGGCCATGGCCGCAGAAGCAATTACCCCCGATGCAGATTCAAAGGCCCGCCGCGGCTTCTTGCTGGCGCTGGGTGCCTATCTCTTGTGGGGATTGCTGCCCTTCTACATGAAGGCGGTGGCGCATCTGCCGCTTGCCGAGGTGATTGCACATCGCATCGTCTGGTCGGTGCCGATTGCCGCGGCGGTCCTGATCTGGGCCGGCCGCACGGCGGACTTCAAGGCGGCGATCCGCTCCCCTCGCACCATCGCCATGGCGGCGCTGACGGCGGCGCTGATCTCGGTCAACTGGGGCATCTATGTCTGGGCGATCGCCGTCGATCGCACCGTCGAGACCGCGCTGGGTTATTATATCAACCCGCTGGTCAGCGTCGTCGTCGGCGCGTTGCTGCTCGGTGAGCGCCTCAATCGGCTGCAGATCGCGGCGGTGGCGCTTGCTGCGGTTGCCGTCGGCGTGCTGACGATCGAGGGCGGCAAGCTGCCGTGGGTGTCGCTGGCATTGGCGTTTTCCTTCGCCGCCTACGGCTTCTTCCGCAAGACCCTGCCGATCGGTCCCAGCCAGGGTTTCCTGCTCGAAGTGCTTTTGCTGTCGGTGCCGGCGCTGGGCTACATCATCTTCCTGATCGCCACCGGACAGGATCATTTCGTCGCCGGCAATGGCACCGACACCGCGCTGCTCATCGGCTGCGGGCCGGTGACCGCCGTGCCGCTGCTGCTGTTCGCCTTCGGCGCCAAGCTGCTGCGCCTGTCGACCATCGGCCTCATGCAGTACATAGCGCCAACCATGGTGTTTCTGATCGCCGTGCTGATCTTCGACGAGCCGTTCGGCACCACGCAGGCCATCGCCTTTGCGCTGATCTGGGCGGCGTTGGCGATCTATTCCTGGTCCATGCTGGCGACGGCGCGTCGGGCTACATCTGTCCGAGCCGCCTGACGAAAAGATAGGTCACGCCCGCGATCAGCAGCGATACGGCCGTGACCACCCAAAAGCCCAATGGAGTGTTGACCAGCGGCAAGCCGCCGACATTCATGCCGAACAGGCCCGAGATGATGGTCATCGGCAACAGCACCGCCGTCATCACCGACAGCACATAGAGCAGCCGGTTCGACTGCGTCGTCAGCTTGGCCATCAGCTCGTCCTGCAGCAGCCGCGTGCGCGCCTGCAGCTGCTCGCCATCATAGTGCAACGTCTGGGCGCGGTGCGACAGCCGCGCCGCCATGTCGTTGATCGAATCCGGCAGGTCGTCGCGGTGCGAATGATCGAGATGGCGAAACAGATTGGTCAGCGTCGCCATCTGCCGATGGATGACCACCAGGTGCCGGCGTGCATCGACCAGCGCTTGCCGCTCATTGTGCCATGCGTCGCAGACGATACGGTCCTCGATGCCGTCGAGACTGTCGCTGAGTGTCGCGAGTTCGGCGGCCATTCCGTCGAACGACTGGCCGACGACAGCCTCGATCAGCTCGGCCGGAGAGCGGAATTTGCGCGATCCGTTCTCGATCGCCTTGCGGATGTTGTCGACCGATTGCAGCGGTTGTTTGCGGGCTCCGACCAGCATCGTATCGTTGAGAGCAAAGCGGAAATGACCAAGCCCGCCGGCTTCTGCCGAATAGTCGTGGCGCAGGTCCGGCAGATCGCCATAGAGCCAGTCATCCTCGAGATCGATGTGGCAGCCATGGCTGGCGCTCAGGAAGGCTTCGCGCACCGGCGCCGGCAACGCCTGATCGGCGCCGATCTCGTGACGGGCGCGCATGTCGGAAAGCTGGTAGCTGCGCCATGTCCAGTGCGCGGCGGCGGCATCCCGGGTACGCACACCCTCGGTGGTAAAGTGATAGATGAAGAACTGCCCGTGTTCATCGGGCAGATAAGGCGACAGGTCAGAGCCTTCGGAGGGGAGGGCGATGTTCATGGCGGCTTCGCCGGTCTCTGATGCGGTCGGGGTCGCGGGGGCGGCCAAGCGCGATTTCTAGCATGGCATGCCCGATTTAGTGTGACTGTTTCGTGACGGCGTGCCGCCTACAGGACGCTGGTGATCCCGCCATCCACCAGCAGCGTCTGTCCGCTCACGAAACTGGCGGCGTCGGACGCCAGGAATACGGCGGCCCCCGCGAGTTCCCTCACTTCGCCCCAGCGCCGCATCGGTGTGCGGCCGGTCAGCCAGGCGGAGAATGTCTCGTCAGCGACCAGCGCGGAGTTGAGCTCGGTCATGAAATAGCCCGGCGCGATGGCGTTGACGCGCACACCGTGCTGGCCCCATTCGCCGGCCATCGACTTGGTCAGCATGGTGATGGCGCCTTTGCTCGCCGCGTAAGGCGCGATCGAGGGGCGCGCGAGCACGCTCTGCACCGAGGAGACATTGATGATCGCCCCCCTTTGGCGGGCGATCATGCCTTTTACGACGGCTCGGCTCACCTTGAACACGCCGTCCAGGTTGGTGGCCATCAGCGCGTCCCAGTCGGCGTCGCTAAAGGTCTCCAGCGGCGCCCGTCGCTGGATGCCGGCATTGTTGACCAGGATGTCGATCGGTGCGGTGCCGGTCTCCGCCGCTGCGATCGCCTGGTCGACCGACTGGGTGTCGGTCACGTCGATCACCGCTTCGGCGATCGAATGGCCCGCGGCGCGCAGCCTGTCTGCGGCCGTTTTCAAATCGTCGGCCTTGCGGCCGCCGATCGTGACGCGAGCGCCCGCGCTCGCAAGCGCTTCCGCGAAGGCCAGGCCCAGGCCGCGGCTGGCGCCGGTGATGAAGGCATGCTTGCCCTCGAGGCCGAACAGGCGGCCGAGATAGTCAGTCGAATGCAATTTTGCACCTTCATCGATTGCGATTTATCGCCGCCAGCGCGAAGGCTCGTCTGACCTCGGCAAGCGGCAGCACCAGCGTGCCGCGTGGCTTGACGACATGCAAGGCGCTTTGTCGCCTCGTGCCCCCGGCTGACGGCCTCGGTTGTCGCGGCCGTCAGCCTCAGCGTTTCGGCCCAAACCCCGGATACGGATTGAGCGGCACGATCGCGGCAATGTCCATCATGCCGGCCTTGACCAGCGGCAAGGTGGCGAGATGGCCGCGCACATCGGCATCGCTGCCGGCTTCGAACATCATGCCGCTGCCGGGAATGTCACCGCGATTCCAGATCTGGCGCACCGCGCCTTCGGCATAGAGGGTGCGGCGCTGCTCGGCCTCGCCAGGCAGAAGGGGTGCGAAGTCGGCGTCGGCGAACTTTTCCGTGTTGCGGGTGAGAAGGGCAAGGAACTGCATTTCGGGTCTCCTGTGTTAGCGGTTGATGACAGGAGATATCGCGCCGGCTGGTCAGACTGTCCAAGACTGATTAGGCTAAAGTTGAGACCTGAGGACTTGCTGTCGAGGAGTTAAAAATGTTCGACCTGCGCCAGATCAGATATTTCGTCACCGTCGCCGAAACCGGCAATGTCGGTCGAGCCGCCGAACTGCTGCATATCTCGCAATCGCCGCTCAGCCGGCAGATCATGCAGCTGGAGCAACAGCTTGGTGTCCCCCTGTTCGAGCGGGCAAAGCAGCGCGTTCATCTCAATGCCGAGGGCCGCACCTTCCTGACCGAAGCCCGTGCCTTGCTGTCGAATGCGCGCCGACTGGAGGAACTTGGCCGCAAACTGGCCAGCGGTTCCATCGGGCGTCTTGCCATTGGCTATGTCGAGGGCGCGGTCCATGCCGGGCTTGTCGCCGGCATGCTGCGCCAGTTCCGCCGCGACCGGCCGGATTTTCATCTGCAGTTGAGAAGCATGCGCTCGGCGGCGCAGATGGAGGGGCTTCGGCAGCGGTCGCTGGATCTTGGTTTGGTGTATGCCCCCGCTGCGGCCGAGGATCCTGACATCGCCAGCACGCCGCTGCGCCACGAGCCGCTGGTGCTGGCCATTCCCGAAGACGATCCGCTCGCCGATGTGGCTGATATCCAGCCGCATCATCTCGACGGCCGCGTCTGGATCACCGTGGTGCGCCAGCCCGACGACACCAATCGTGGCCAGTTCCTGGCCGCTTGCGCAGAGGCTGGCTTTACGCCCGACATCGCTTACGAGACGGCGGACCCGCTGACCTCACTTGGGCTTGTGAGCGCCGGCCTTGGTCTCGCCACCGTGCAGGCAAGCCTGCGCACCGCCGCGCCGCCCTCGATACTGTTCCGCGACATGCCATGGTTCGGGCGCATGGTTTCCATCCACCTCGCCTGGCGGCGGCAGGACCGGCGCGTGGTGATCACTGATCTGCGGGAGGCTGCCCGGAGTAGGGGAGTAGGGGAGTAGGGGAGTAGGGGAGTAGGGGAGTAGGGGAAAGTGTACACTCCGGAGACTGCAAACCTACTGCGCTACTCCCGTGACTCTACATCTTGTCGATCACCGACTGGACGCCTTCCGTCGGTGCATCGACCGAGGACCCGGCCACCATGATGGCGGCGACGATAGCCTCGGGATCGTTGACGACCAGCGGCTTCACACGCTGCGCGGTATGAATGAAGCCTTCCGCCGCCATGTGGTCAAGCAACGCCGTCATCGGATCCCAGAATCCGTTCACATTGCCGAAGACGATCGGCTTGCGGTGATGGCCAAGTTGCGCCCAGGTCATGATCTCGACGATCTCCTCGACTGTGCCGATGCCGCCAGGCAGCGCCACAAAGGCGTCGGATTTCTCGAACATCTTATGTTTGCGCTCGTGCATGTTGTCGGTGATCAACAACTCGTCGAGCCGGTCAAGCGCGGTTTCGGTTGCTTCCTTGTTGATGAGGAAGCGCGGAATGATGCCCGTCACCTTGCCGCCGGCCTTGAGTGCGCCTTCGGCGACGGCGCCCATGATGCCTTTGGTGCCGCCGCCATAGACCAGCCGCAGTCCCGCCTTGGCAATTGAGCGTCCAAGCAGGTGACCGGCCTTGGCATAGATTTCATCGCGGCCCGGAGACGAGCCGCAATAGACGCAGACGGATCGAATCGTGTTCATGCCGATGATTGGTGATTGGGTCTGAAAGCGCGGTCAAGCCCCAAGGGCTGAGAAGGCCGGGCTTTTTCTTGTCGGTCATGGCAAAACACGCTAGACCGGCGTTAGGTGGCAAGGGGTAGGGAAATATGGCAATCAATCCATTGAAGGCGTTCCTGTTCGCGGCGGGTGGGACCGTCGCGGCCGCGGGAACCGCCTATGTATCGGGCGCGCTCGACCCGTATCTTCATCCAACGCCGCCGGCGGAAGTCGCGGCCTTGACGCCGCCCGCGACGCCGAAGCCGGCCACGGAAGGGC
>NZ_JAPYKP010000131.1:0-17621 GCF_037179725.1 Mesorhizobium sp. Cs1321R2N1
AAAGCGAGCGAACCGAGCACCACGGTCTCGGCACCTGCCGCGCGAAGCCGCGGCACGGTTTCGTGGCGGATGCCGCCATCGGCGGCGAGCACCACAGCCGCCTCGCGGCCGGCGTTCCGCAAGATAGCGCGGGCCTCGCCCAGCCTGTCGCAGGCTTTCTCCGACAGGCCCTGGCCCTTGACCCCGATCGCGGTGCCGAGAAGCGTGACGAAAGCCACCTCGGAAACGAAAGGCGTCACCGCCTCGACCGGCGTTTCCAGCCTCAACACGACACCGGCTTCGGCACCGAGTGCACGCGCCAGCCGCACCGCGCGCAGACCCGATTCGCCATTCTCGGCATGGACGCTGATCATGTCGGCGCCAGCCTCGATGAACTGGCGGGTCTGTTCTTCGACGATCGCCCCATCGACCATCAGATGGACGTGGATGGGCCTGGCCGTCAGTTTGGCAATGCGGGCGACGAGATCGGGGAAGAACAGGAAGGACGGCGCGAAATGGCCGTCCGCGGCATCGATGTGGTGCAGATCGACATAGGGTTCGATGCGCTTCAAGTCGCTCTCGAAATTGGAGAGATTGGCAGACCACGATGAGAATTCGGCGATGAGACGATCGCGCGGCAATGCGGCGATGGCGGCCGGGCCGGACAAAAGTTTCGAGATCATGACTGGTCCTGGTTGTTGAAATTTCTGTCGAGAAACCCACCGATGGCGGTACGGATTTCGGCGAAATGGCTGTTCTTGTCGAGAGTCTTCGGCGTCACCTCGGCGAAGACCGCGTTCGGGATCGTTTCCGCCAGTTCGCGGGCGGTCGCCACGGGATGGACGAGATCGATGCCGCTGCCGATGACCAGCGTGGGCCTTGCAAGGCCGGCGGCTTCGGCCCGCGTCACACCAGGCCCATCATTGGCGATCGACTGCATCACCTCGGCGAAGACGGTTGCATTCTCGCGCTCGAAGAAGCCGAGCAACGAAGCGAGATTATCCGGGGCCTCGCAGCGAAAGCGGGTTGCCGTCGCGGAGGACGCGAAGGCATCGCGCGCCTCGTCCAGCGGAAGCCGGTCGATGAGTTCCGCCACTTCGACGTAAGGCTGCATGTTTTGAGGCGCCGCGTCGAAGGCCCAGGCCGGACGCACGAGCACGAGGCCAGAGACGCGATCCGGGTGATGCAATGCGAGGCGTAGCGCGATCGCCGCGCCCATCGAGATGCCGCCGGCGACAAAGCGCTCCATTCCGGCCGCATCGGCGGCAGCCAGCACATCGTCGGCGAACATCGCGATCGAGAACGGACGCTCGCTGCCGGCACTGGCGCCGCCTTGCGCACGGCATTCGACGGTCAGCCGGCGGCGCGACGGGCCGTCGGGAAAGTTCTGCGCCACCTGGGCGGCATCGCCGCCGAGGCCATGCTGGAAGACGATGGGAAGACCCTGCCCCATGTCGAAGACACGGAGCGCTGCATCGCCGCGCAGCATGATCGTCGGCGCGACACCCATCAGAGCAGCCTTCGCAGGAAGATTGCGACGCCAGGAGCTTCATCGGCGGGCAAGCCGTGCGTGACGAGCGCGCCATCGAAACCCACGCCCTTCAAGCGCGCGACGAAGTCCGGGAAGTCGACGACGCCCTGGCCTGATGTGGCGAAGCGGCCGTCGGCGAAACGGTCCTTGGCATGCGCCATGGCGATGTGGCTGGCTGCCTCATCGATCGCGGCGGCGACGATGGTGCGCGCTTCGTCCGGCGTTGCATGCTCGAACAGGTTGGCGGGGTCGAGCACTATCTTGAGATGTTTGGAGCCCATGTCGGCGATCAGGCGCATCGCATCCCCGGCCGAGGTGACGATGTTGGCCTGCTCGGGCTCGATGCCGAGATCGACGCCGGCGTTCTCGGCCAGCGCCAGCGCCTTTTCCATTTCGGCGGCCATATCGGACCAGGCGGACGGATCAGCATTGTCGGAGTGGTAAGCCCACTGGTCGGCTGCATTGCGTGAACCGGTGCAGAGCGTCACCAGCGGGATATCCAAAGCAGCGGCCGTCTCGATGACGACGCCAAGCCGCCTCAGCCCATCGTCGCGCACAGCCTTGTCGGGATGCGCCATGTTGTAGGTGCCCGACAGCGCGGCCAACGAGACGCCTGACGATCGCGCGGCGGCGCGGATGGCGGCGACGGCATCCGCCGGCACGACATCCGGCATCGACGGCAGGCCGGCGCAGGCGAGATTGAACTGTGTCGTCTCGTATCCGGCCTGCTTGACCGCGGCCAAGACGGCGGCCGGATCGGTGCCCGGAAAAGTCTTGGCGAAGATGCCGAGGCGCATCAGACGGCACCCGAAACCGAGGCAAGTTCAACCCGTTCGCCAGTCTCGACAGAACGGGCAATCGCCACCATGGCGCGGATCGAGGCGATGCCGTCCTCGACATTGGCGCCGCGCATCGGCGCGCCGGTGAGCACGGTCTCGGCAAGCCCTTCGAGCTGGCGGCGGAAGAAATGGCCGTCGGCGCCGAGCGGTTTTCGCGAGGTCGCGTCCTTCTCGTGGAAGATGTCGACCTCGCTGGCGCGGAAATACCAGGGGTTGAACGTCTTGGCGATGACCGAACCATTCTCGCCATAGAGCTGAAACCCTTCGTGCCAGTCCATGCGCACGGCGACGGTCAGATCGAGATGGCCGAGTGTACCGCTGGCGAATTCGGCCTCGACGAACCAGCAATAGGCGCCGAAGCGCTCGTTAAGGCGGGCGCGCACGGCGACGATCTCGCCGCAGAGGAAGCGCGCGGTGTCGACGAGGTGCGAGCCGTGCGCCAGCATGAAATACTGCCTGAGATCAGCCTTCGGATTGCCCGCAGGTTTCTTCGCCAGCCTGCTGGTGACGGGCAGCGGCTGCACCGCATCGGTGTTGGTGTAGCGATGGGTGGAATCGCAATACCAGGCCTTCAGCGCCAGCACGTCGCCGATCTCGTCGCGGACGAAGTCGCGCGCGGCCTCCAGCGCCGGGTCGAAACGCTTCATGTGCCCGACCTGCAGCACCTTGCCGGAGCGCTTGACCGCCTCCGCCAGGGCCTCGCCTTCCTCGATCGAAGTGCCGATCGGCTTTTCGCAGAGAACATGCTTGCCGGCATCGAGCGCCTTGATCGACATCGGCACGTGATAGGCATCTGACGTGGCGACGATGACCGCTTCCAGTTCGGGATCGGCGAGCATGGCGTCATAGTCGGCATACATCTTCTGCGGTTCATAGGTGGCACCCATGCGGGCGAGCAGATCGGGTGCCGCGTCGCAGATGGCGTGGAGGTCGGCATTGCCGGCCTTGACGCAGGATTCCAGATGCGCGAACTGCGCGATCGGGCCGCAACCGAGCACACCGACCCTAAGGCGTCTGTCCTGTTTCTTGATCATCGTCTCAGGCCCCGTAGCCGCGCATCGTCTGGCGGTTGGTCTGGACCGCACCGGCCGGATCGGCGGCCGCGGTGTCGGATTCTTCTTCCAGCACCAGCCAGCCGTTGAAGTTCGGCGCGGTACCGGCGATCTCGATGACTTGTGACGTGTCGCAAACACCTTTGCCCAGCATCGCCCACGTGCCGTTGGCGTCGACGTCCTTGAGGTGGATGTAGCGAATGCGGTCGCGGTAGGTGGTGAGCGTATCGGCCATATCCTTGTGGCCGCGCAGGATGTGACCGGTATCCGGCACCCAGCCGACCAGATCGGCGTCGAGCAAGGCAAAGATCGCGTCGTAATCGGCGCGGTCGAACAGCAGCGTGTTGTGATGGGAACTCGGATGCACCGCGATCTGGACACCGGCCTTGCGGCCGAGCTCGCCGGCCTTGTTGTACAGCTCGGCCGCGATAGCGAATTTGTCGTCGCGCGGCCCGTTGGAGACGACGGTCGCCGAGCCGATCGACACCAGCGCATCGGGAAAGTTTGCCACGAAATCGATCCAGCGCCTGGCGGTTTCGAGGTCGGCGCCGATCTCATCCTTCAGCGTAAAGCCGCTCTTCGAACCGAAGGCGAAGGAAATGAGCGCCAGGCCAGACGACTTCAGCGCGGCGGCGAACTCGGCTGGCTTGCCGGCGTAGCCGCCGATCATGGTGTCGGTGATCTCGATGCCGGCGTAGCCGCCATCCGCGATCGCCTTCAACAGATCGTCGGGGCCACCGGTGAACCGGTCTCCCAGCATTTCCCAGGTGAAGGTCTGGCAGCCGACTTTGAGGTCTTTCACGTTCATCCTTTCATTCCTTGATTCCGCCTATTCCTTGAGGCGGCCCTGCGTCAGGCTTTCGATGATGTGGCGCTGGAAGAACAGCACGAGCATGATCAGCGGAACGGGACGACGGCCGAGGCCGCGGCGATATCGCCCGCCAGCAGATAGGGTCCAATGATCTATTGCAATACACGGGGGCCTGCTCCGTCAGTTCTCCTTGGATGGACATCCTACTTCACCGAGCCCGCGGTCATGCCGGCGAGGAAGAACCTCTGGGCAACGAGGTAGATGAGCAAGAGCGGTAGCGAGCCCAGCACGCTCATCGCCATCATCTGGTTCCATTCGAAGGCGTGCTGTCCCATCAACAGCTGTATGCGATCGGGACGGTGCGCATGGACGTGGACTTCGTCAGCGTCAGCGCAAAGAGAAATTCGTTCCAGCATAACAGGAAGGTGTAGACCGACGTCGCCACGATACCGGGCAGAGAAATCGGGACGATCACTCGCCAGAGCGCTGTCCAACTCGTGCCGCCGTCAACGGCGACGGCTTCATCGAGATCGCGTGGCAACGTGTTCAGGTACCCTGTCATCAGCAGGATCGCATAGGGCAACGTAAACACCAGGTAGGTCAGGATCAGCGCGACATAGGTGTCGAAGATGCCGTACGAAACGACAAGCCCGAAGAAGGGGATCAAAAGTGTGATCGGCGGGATCGTCTGCGTGCTGATGATGAGCGTGTTCAGGCTGCCCTTGCCGCGGAAGTTGAAGCGGCTGAAACCGTAGGCCGCCAGCAAGGCGATCAGCACTGTCAGCACGGTCACCGCTCCCGCCACGAAGTAGCTGTTGAAGAAGAAGCGCAGCTTTACCGGGTCGCCGAGGATGGCTGCATACGCTTCCAGCGTGAAGGCCTTCGGCAGGATGGTTGGTGGCAGGGCAAAGATTTCGGTATTCGACTTGAACGAGCTGCTGAGCATCCAGTAGATCGGGAAGGCTGCGAAGAACAGCCCTGCCGCGAGGGCAACATGCAGCGCGACGGTGATCAGTTTGTCTTTGCCAGAGTTCCGTTTCCTCATGGCGTCCTACCTGGCCCGCTGATAGCGAATATAGAACAGCGTCAGGCCGAGAGAGATCAGCAGGATGACCACAGCGCTCGCCGACGCCTGGGACAGGTTGTAGCTCGAAAACGCCAGCTTGTAGGTGTAAGTGCTGAGGACCTCGGTCGCGTATATCGGACCGCCGCCCGTGGTTATCCAGATCAACGGGAAGACCTGCATGGTCCAGATGAAGTCGAGCAGCGAGATGCTGATGATGATCGGCATCAGCTGCGGGATGGTGATGAAGATCAGCTTCTGGTAGGCCTTCGCCCCGTCGATATCGGCGGCCTCGTAGAAATCCTTGGGAATGCCTTGCAGGCCCGCGAGCAGGCTGACCATGAAAAGCGGGTAGCCCGCCCAGATATTGGCGAAAGTGACGGCGTGCAGCGCGGTCTCGGGCGAGGAAAACCACTCGATCTTGGAACCGATGATGCCCATCTGCATGAGAATGCTGTTCACGACACCGTTCGGCTCAAGCAAGAGACGCCAGATCACGGCGATAATCACCGCGGTGAACAGCCATGGCAGGATGTAGAGCACGCGCAGCACATTGCGCAGCGTCGGATTGATGCGGTCGCTGTTCAGCATGAGTGCGAAGATCATGCCGATGGTCATATGGAAAACGACACTCATGCATGTGAAATAGAGCGTATGCCACAGCGAAGCCCAGAACACGGGATCGTTAAAGATCGCCTGGTAGTGCTTTAGCCCGGCAAAGGATGGATCACGACGCAGTACCGCGCTGTTCTGAAAGGAATAGGCAATCACCGTGACCATCGGCAACAGCATCAGGAGCCCGACTATGAGCAGCGAAGGCGACAGATAGAGATAGGGCGCCACAGCTCGTTTGAGCTTGTGATGGGAGCGCTTCTGCCGGGTCATGGTGGCAACCTCGCGACAAGAGAAAAGAGCTTCAAATACCATTCAGGTTCGTCATCTGCCGGTTGGCCCGCCTAATGGCAGGCCAACCGATAAGTGGGCCGCGAGAGCGGAGCACGCCGATCAGAATTTCGCCATCCAGCCCTTTTGCGCGGCAGCGGCCGCCTCTTCCGGCTTTTGCTCACCGGCAAGCATCTTTTGAGCCTGCACGTCGAACTGGGTCATCAGGTCTTCAGCCACCGGCAGGCCCGTGAACTCGTTGGCGAGATAGCCGGTCTTGAAGATCTCGAAAGCCTTGCCGAACGCCTTGTCGGACGTCACGAAGTCAGGCTTGGCGTTGACATTGCCCGGGAAGGCGTTTGCAAGCGAAACGAGCTTGGCGTTCACCTTTTCGCTCATCAAATACTGGACGAGTTTCCACGCCTCCTCCTGATGTTTCGAGGCCGCGGAGATACCGATGCCCCAGGAGGCATAGGGAAGGCCGCGCTTTCCGGTATAGTTTTCCACGACCGGGACCGGGATGAGGTCGAAATTCAGCTTGGGATTGCGCTTGCGGATAAGGTTCACATGCGCAAGCGAGTCGATCATCATCCCGACGCGGTCGTTGACGAATTCCTCGACCTTTTCCTGCTCGGTCTTGGTGGCGATGCCGGGCGAGATGGTGCCGGCGTCGTTGAGTGATTTGACGAAGGTGAGCATATCCACCACCGGTTTGCCCTCGAGGTCGGGCTTGCCGTTCGACATCATCGATTGACCCGAAGCCCAGACCCACGACATCATGTCGTTCTGGACACCGGACGGCGTTTGCAGCGACAGGGGCAGCACCCAGCCATACTGGTTCTTGTCGGCGTGCGTCATCTTCTTGGCGGCTTCGAGGAATTCCGCGCGGGTCGACGGCAGCTTGGTCACGCCTGCCTGGGCGGCGAGGTCCAAATTCACGAAGACCGGATAGACGAACGAAGCGACCGGGAACATCACCGCCTTGCCGTCCACCTTGATGATATCCGCGACCTGGCTCTTGTCGAAGCCGCTCGTGTCCATCATCGGGTTCATGTCAGCCAGCGCGTTCTGCGCGTTCAGATTGTTTACCCAGGCGCCGTCGAGGCCGACGACGTCGCTGAGCGTTCCGGTTGCCGCACCAACCGAGATCTGGTCTCGCGTGGTCGCGTAGGGGCCGCTGACCAGCGTCACCTTGATTCTGGGGTTCGCGGCCTCGAAGTCATCCATGATCGCCCTGAGCGAGCCAGCCGGCAATTCGGGCTCCCACCATTGGGTGAATTCCAGCGTCGTATCCGCCATGGCGCCGGTTGCGCCAAGCAACCATGCGGTCGCGGCTATTTTCAGCATCGCGGGTTTTATACGGAACGTCATATTCTCCTCCTTCTCTGGGGATCGACCGCACAATGCTGCCGATCGTCTGGTTATTCAGAAGTCTTCTTACGCAGACGCCTCGCCCTCGCCTGCGGGCCTTGCCACGGATCTTCAGATCGCCAGATGCGTCTCGGGATCGAAGAAATGCAGCTTGACGTCATCCAGGGCCAACTGGATTTCCGAGCCTGAGCGGACTGTGCTGACCGGTTCGAATTTCGCCACCGCGTTCGACGCCCGGCCGAAATCCTCCACCGCGTCAGGGTCGCCGGAGTCCACCCTGACCGCATCGATGTTCAGATGGACGATGTGCTCGGATCCGAGCTCCTCGATCGAGGTCACCTTTGCCGGTATCGTCTGATACTTGCGTCCGGATTCGAGGCTGCTGTCATAGAGATGCTCCGGTCGGATCCCGAACACGACCTTGCGTCCCGCATAGGATCTCAAGGCCGGCCTGCGGATGAAGGCCTCATCCCGCAGCCGGACGGCGAAGGTGCCGGAAATCAGGTCGTCGCCCGTCAGGGTCGCCTCGAAAAGGTTCATCGAAGGAGAACCGATGAAGCCGGCAACGAAGGCGTTCACCGGCGATTCATAGAGTCTCTTGGGGGTGTCGACCTGCTGCAGCACGCCGCCTTTCAACACCGCGACCCTGTCCCCCATCGTCATCGCTTCGGTTTGGTCGTGGGTCACGTATATGGTCGTGACGCCGAGCTGCTTTTGCAGGCTGGTGATTTCGGCGCGCATCTGAACACGCAGTTTCGCGTCCAGATTGGAAAGGGGTTCGTCCATGAGAAAGGCGGCCGGCTCGCGCACCATGGCGCGGCCCATGGCAACCCGTTGACGCTGTCCGCCTGAAAGGTTCGCGGGTTTGCTGTCCAGCAGCGACGTCAATTGCAGGGTTTTGGCGATCTTGTCCACGCGCTTCTTGCGCTCGGCCTTCGGCTTGCCTGCCAACCGCATCGAAAAGCCGATGTTTTCGAACACGGTCATATGCGGGTAGAGCGCGTAGCTCTGGAAGACCATCGCGATGTCGCGGTCCTTGGGCGGCATGTCGACGACGTCGATCCCGCCGATCCGAAGGCTGCCGCTGGTGATGTCCTCCAACCCGGCGATCATCCGCAACGCGGTGGATTTGCCGCAGCCGGACGGCCCAACGAGAATCAAAAATTCACCGTCCTCGACCGATAGGCTCAAGTGGTCGATCGCGTTGAAATTGTTCCCGTAGGTTTTGCAGATATTCTCAAGAATGACTTCTGCCATCTTCCTCCCTCCACAAGTCTAATTCACCGCTTTTTATAATTCTCCTCGGCTTATGTTCACCTGCGAAATACTTTCTGCGAATAGTTCAGGCTATGTTCCAGTATCGAGCTGTGCATATTTCAATTCGACTGCCGCCGGCGCGTTCATCGACGCCAGGAATTCCATGACCTGGCCGTCGGTCGGAAGCGCCTCGCGCCCGCCCCGCCCCGTTATCGAAAGGGCCGCCGCCGCGGCCGCGAATGCGACCCGGCGCGCGGTGTCGGCCCCGCGCTCCAATGCAAGGGCATAGGCGCCATGAAAGCAGTCACCGGCGCCGGTCGAATCGACGACGGCGACCCGATGCGGAGGCAGGTGCCAGAGCCCTGTCTCGTCGCGTCCGCGATAATAGACGCCCCTGCCGCCATCCGTCAGAACCACGGCGGACCGCGACGGCAACCATAAGGCATCGAGAATCTCGGCGGGCGATCGGCACTCCGTGAAAGCCCGCGCAAAGCCGAGGGGAAGAATGAGATGGTCGCACAGCGCGATCAGCCTCTCGGTGGCTGGGCCGCTGCTCCATTCGATATCGCCGAGGATCGCAAGGCCGAGATCGCGAGCCCGAACCACGACATCCAGCGTCCGGATCGCGTAACTATCGAGGATCAGGACTGTCGCGCGGCTGAGGACCTCGTCCGAAAAGTCCGGCGCGGTGCCCAGCATCGCTTCGTCGTCATAGGCGATGAACCGCTCCCCATCCGAGCCGACGGTAATCCGCGAGCGCACCGGGCGTGCGTGCGGGTGGCGCGGCGCGAATGCAGTTTCAACGCCGCTCGCAACGAGATCGCACAGCACGGCGTCGTCCGCGGCACTGCCCAGCCATCCGACGAACCCGGCGGTTCCGCCGAGCCGCGCGACGGCGGCAAGGGCAGTGGCGACATTTCCTCCGAAAGCTCTGGTGCTTTGCAGAACCTTCCCCTTGCCCGCCGACAACGGCTGATCGACATAGACGATGTCGTCGATCGCAATAGCTCCGAAGCCGAGGATTGAAGGGACGGTGGGCATCGTTCAGGCACCTGCCTTCGCCAGGGCGTCTTGCGCCGAAAGGCCGTCATGGATGACGCTCCGAAAGGCAATCGCTGCCTTCTCCGGATCGCCATGCCCCCAGAGATTGCGGCCCACCACGGCACCGCGCGCGCCGGCACGGATGGCGTCCGCCGTCTGCTGAAGGGCGCCGAGCAGTGTATCGGTCTTCGGGCCACCCGCGATCACAACCGGCACCGGGCAGGTCCGAACGGTCTCTCGGAACGACTCGAAATCGCCCGTGTAGCCGATCTTGATCACGTCGACGCCGGACTCGTAGCCGATGCGCGCCGCATAGGCAATCTCGTCGGGGGTGAAGACGATTTTTGCGCCGTCGGTGAAATCGCGAGGGTAGATATGCGCGACTACCGGCATGCCGTATCGGGCCGCCGCATTCACCGAATCGGTCAGCCAGCGTATGTATTTGCCCTCGGTCGCGCCGCGTACCGGAATGGCCACGGCCAACGCATCGGCGCCAGCGCGCACCGCATCCTCGGGCGTTGCAATCAGCTCACTGATGCGATCGTCCGGGGTGAAGCAGCCGGCCTGGATCACCAGGGAAGCCTTGCCCGCGTATTGCGGCCACAGGTGGCGCGCGGTGCCAGGCTGGATGCTGACGTAGTCGGGTTTGCCCACCATGACGCGGGCGAGCGCGCCCGGCAGATCGGCAAGACCTCCTTTGCGCACGTCGCCATAGCCGACAAAGTGGTCGACCGCGCCGCCAAAAAGGTTTCCCGATGGATGCGAGAAGAGGCGCGCAAGGCGCACTTTGGTTCCTAGGCTCATGAGTGCAAAATGTCCCAATCGTTTGGTTTCAAAATCCTAGAGCCAGTGTTTGCGAAAGAAACGATAAATGCAATCTTTCGAAAGCTTTCGAATTTGCGTATTTTTTGGTAAGGTGAGCCGAGGCCAGGGCGGTTGCTCGGTGCATGGAGGCGAGGACAGGGCAATGTTGTCAGAGCAGAGACGCCAATCGATCCTGAGTGAGGTGCAACGCAGCGGGCAGGTTCGTACAAAGGACTTGTCCGACGATTTTGGCGTGTCGGAAGTCACGGTGCGTTCCGACCTCGAGATACTGGACCACAAGGGACTGCTGACCAAGACCCGTGGAGGGGCGGTGACCCGGACCACGGATTCGACCACAGCCGCGTTCGCCCGGCGGATGCAAGCGAACCTCGATGCGAAGAAACGCATCGCCCGGGCAGCGGTAGAGCTGTTCGAGGACAACCAATCGGTCATCTTCGACGGCGGCTCGACATTGATGCAGGTTGCCATGCAGTTACCGCCGCTCAACAATGTCGTGGTCGCGGCCACGGCGATGAATATCGTGCAGCATCTGATGCATCGGCCCGGGCTCGACGTGCACATGATCGGTGGCCGGGTCTATCCAGACACGGTGAGCACGCTGATTACCGATGCCGACACGGCTCTCGGCGGCTTGGTGGCGCATCAGGTCTTTGTTGGCGCGCATGCGATCGACTCGTCACTGGATGTGGTCGACGTGAACGAAGACATGGCGCGAACGAAGCGAAACCTGGTGCGCATGGCCCGGCGCGTTGTCCTCCTTGCGGATTCGAGCAAATGGGGCGTCAGCGGGACCTCGAAGGCATTTTCGCTGTCGGGCGTCCATGTGGTGATCACCGACGATGCCCTGCCCGGTCCAATACGCAGCCAGCTGGATAAAATCGGGGCCAAGGTGATCTATGCCTGAACCTGTCGCGATCCCCTGGCCGCAACCGAAAGACCCGATGACCCACGGATTCGCATCGGCGGCCAGCCGTTTTTTCTGTCTGTCATTTTCTCCTCCCAAGGCTGGCAGCCTCCCGACGTCGCCAGCCATTTCCGCATGTTCTATAAAAATTTTACGCGCGTCAATATTTAAAATGTTGTATAGCGATTTTGAAGGCGATCCGGCACCATCGCGACGGATCGGGCAGCGTGACCGCAGTGGGAGGGTACGACAGAAAATGCAGGCAAAATCACAGGCCAAACTCGGCATCGGCGTCATCGGATGCGGCAACATCTCGATGACTTACCTGCGCAATGCCGCGCTTTTCGGCGGCATCGAATTGCGCGCCTGCGCCGATATTTCAGCCGAGATGGCGGCGTTACGGGCCAAGGAATACGGCATTCGGGCACTCGGCGTCGATGCGCTGCTGGCCGACCCCCAGATCGACCTCGTCCTCAACCTCACCATTCCGGCGGCGCATTTCGACATTTCGTTCTCCGCCCTTTCGGCGGGAAAGCATGTCTTCACCGAAAAGCCGCTCGCAATCTCGGCCAGCGACGGGCGCCGGCTGGTGACCGAGGCGGCCAAGCGTGGCCTGCTGCTCGGCTCGGCTCCCGACACCTTCCTTGGTGCGGCCGGACGCAAAGCGCGCCGCCTGATGGACGAAGGCGCCATCGGCCGCCCGGTCACCGGCACCGCCTTCATGATGGGACGCGGCATGGAACACTGGCATCCCAACCCGCAGTTCTACTATCAGCCTGGCGGCGGCCCCGTATTCGACATGGGACCCTACTATCTCACCATGCTGGTCAATCTGCTCGGGCCGGTCGCCCGCGTCATGGCGATGGCGACGAAGGGCCAAGAGGAACGGCTGATATCGGCCGAAGGGCCGTTCAAGAACACCAAATTCAAGGTCGGCACGCCGACCAATGTGCTGTCGCTGCTCGAATTCCGCTCCGGCGCGACCGTCACCTTCGGCGCATCATGGGACGTCTTCAGGCATTCCAACCATCCGATCGAACTGCACGGCACCGAGGGCTCACTGCGCCTGCCCGACCCGGACACGTTCGGCGGCACCGTGTCGCTGTCCGAACGCGGCGCTGAGTGGAAGGATTTCGCCAGCGAAGGCGAACTCTACGGTGACCGCAACTGGCCTTACGCGGCGCCCAACCGCGCCAATTACCGCATGCTCGGCGTCGCCGACCTGGTGCATTCGCTGCGGACAGGCGCCACACCCCGAGCTTCCGGCAATCTGGCCCTGCATGTGTTGGAGATCATGGAAGCGATCCTGCATTCGGGCGAGACGAAAAGCTCGGTTGCGATCGCAGGTGACGTCGTCCAGCCGGCCCTGCTCAGCGAAGACGAGGCACGCGGCCTGCTCGCCTGACCCGCAGCGGAGATGACGATGACACTCGATCCGGATGCATTGCGTGCCCTCGAAATCGGCCGTGCCGCCGGCGGCGAACCGTTCGAGAATGGCAGCGTGGCGGCGGCACGGGCCGCCTATATCGCTTCGTTCCCGGCTCAGCAGGGCGAGCACGAGCCGGTCGCGGCAACCGGACAGCAGCAGATCGACGGGCCGAACGGCCCGGTCACGATCCGCATCCATCGCGGTATCGGCGCGCCGCGGACCGGGGCGCGCGCCGTGCTTTACCTGCACGGCGGCGGCTGGGTGATCGGCAATCTCGATTCGCATGACGAAATCTGCCGCTGGCTGGCCAATCTCGGCAACGCCGTCGTCGTCTGCCCCGATTACAGGTTGGCGCCGGAGGACAAGTTTCCCGCCGGGCTGGAGGATTGCGCGGCGGCGCTCCGCTTCATGGCCAGGAACGCTGGCGAACTCGGCATCGACCCAGCCCGCATTACGGTTGCCGGCGACAGCGCTGGCGGCAACCTTGCCGCCGTTCTGGCGTTGCTTGTCCGCGACGGGCTGGCGCCGCCGCTTGCCGCCCAAATCCTGATCTATCCCAACACCGATGCCCGCCAGACGGCGGACAGTTACCGGCGTTTCGGCGACGGCTTCGGGCTCACCGCCGCCACCATGGCCTGGTTCCGCGACCACTATGTGCGAACGCCTGATGACATCGCGGATTGGCGCGTATCGCCGCTGCTGGCCTCCAGCCTTGCCGGCGCACCACCGGCCTTCGTCGTGATCGCCGGCCACGACATCCTTGCCGACGAAGGCACGGCCTTTGCCGAGCGCCTGGGCGCCGACGGAGTGCCGCTGGTGCTGCGACACTGGCCGGGTCAGATCCATGGCTTCGTCTCAATGGGCCGGCACATCCTGGCCGCACGGCAAGCGGTGAGCGAGGCCGCGGCCTGGCTTCAGCGGCAGACGGGTGTTCAGGCCGACTGACGCATCACCAGGGTCGCGCCAAGCTTGACATTGCGCGCCAGATCCTGGCCGGGCGGGTCAGCCTCGTCCAGAAGCGCCAGCAGGATCTCGACGCTGCGGCCAGCCATGGCAGCGAAGTCCTGCGCCATGGTGGTCAGCGCGGGACAGGTGTAGCGGCTCAGCGGATGATCGTCATGAGCGGCGACACGGAAATCGCAATCGGCGCGGCGGCCGATCTTCAGCCCGCGCGAGAAGGCAGCCGACATCACGCCGAAGGCGAGACGGTCATTGGCGCAGAGCAGCGTGCGGGCCGGCAGGCCGCCGTTCCCGAGCGTCCTGTCCATCCATTCGTGACCGATGCGCTCGAAGTCCCAGCTATAGTCGCCCGCCGCCTTGAGAACGGTGGGCTCCAGGCCGGCGGCGTGCATCGTGTCGATATAGCTCTGCAGCCGTTCGCTCGAATTGTGATTGACGTGCGGGATGTCGACATAGACCGGCGGTTCGCCGGACCGGCAGAGATAATCCACGATCGTCGAGGTGCTCTGGTGGTTGTCATTGCCGACGA
Source organism: Mesorhizobium sp. Cs1321R2N1 (assembly GCF_037179725.1). Lineage (NCBI taxonomy): Bacteria > Pseudomonadati > Pseudomonadota > Alphaproteobacteria > Hyphomicrobiales > Phyllobacteriaceae > Mesorhizobium > Mesorhizobium sp. Cs1321R2N1. The sequence continues at coordinate 14,474 of NZ_JAPYKP010000131.1, forward strand.
ACGGCGTGTCGCCTTCGATATAGGTGTCGAAATAGACGATCGGGATGTCCTCGCTCATCCGCTCGAAGACGCCGGGCTCGGAGACCAATCCCAAGGGCGCGACGATGGCGCCGGCGACCTTCAGCGACATCAGCGTCCTGACTGATTCGGCCTCCAGCTTCGGCGAACCGTGCGAGGAGATGACGATCGGCCAAAACCCTTCGTCGCGGCAGCGCAGTTCGATGCGGCTGACCATCTCCGCGTAGAACGGATCTGTGATCGCCGGCACGACGATGCCGACATTGCGGGTGCGCTTGCGATTGAGATTGCGGGCAAAAACATTCGGCTGGTAGTCGGACGAACGAAGCGCCGCCTCGATGCGCGCTCGTGTCGCCGGCTTCACGCTGGCCGGATCGTCAAAGTACTTCGACAGGGTCGGCCGGGACACGCCGGACGCCCTGGCGAAATCATCCATTGTCCGGTGCGTCTTTTCCGCCATCGATATTTCAGGCTCCTTGCCCTCAATGCCAGCCTTCGCGCACCGGCCAGAATCAGTCTTGCGACCATTGCGCTGAGGCAGCATTGCTTGACCGAACTTATTCAGTCAAATTTCCATGTTTCCACTACAACGCAAAAGCATTGCGCACGTCAAATTATTTATTGACGCTTTAAAAATGGCAACTTAGGTTTTGAACCCGCACGGACATGCGGATAGCGCATGGCAATCGGACGCCGTCCGTCCGGCAGATGGTGAGGACATGAAGAAACTGGTTTGCGCCGGCGAGATCCTGGTCGAGATCATGGCCGAGCGGATCGGCCAGAGTTTTCGCGCTCCCGGCCCGCTGGTCGGTCCGTTTCCGTCAGGCGCTCCCGCCATCTTTATCGATCAGGCGGCGCGGCTCGGCCAGCCGGCCGGACTGATCGCAGCGGTGGGCGACGACGATTTCGGCCATTTGAACATCGAGCGCCTGCGCGCCGACGGCGCCGACATCTCGGCCATTGCCGTCCATCAGGGTGCTGCGACCGGAACCGCCTTCGTCACCTATGAGACCGATGGTAGCCGGCACTTCGTCTACAACATCAAGCAGAGCGCCGCCGGCCTGATCGAGATGGGCGCGGAAGCGCGCGTGCTGCTGGCCGGCGCCGACCATTTTCACGTCATGGGCACATCGCTGTTCTCGCCCGAGGTGATCGAGGTTGCCCGCAACGGGATCGAAGCCGTCAAGACGCGCGGCGGCACGGTCTCCTTCGACCCCAACATCCGCAAGGAAATGCTCGATCTGCCAGGCATGCGCGACGCCCTGCATTTCGTGCTGTCGAAGACCGATGTGTTCCTGCCGAGCGGGCCGGAACTCTTCACCTTCGCCGAGGCAACCGACGAGGAGAGCGCGGCGCGCGAAATGCTGGACCGCGGCATCTCCGCCGTGGTCGTCAAGAAGGGCGCGCAGGGCGCCGTTCACTACGACCGGTCAGGGCGCATCGCTTCACCCGGCTTCGTTGTCGACGAAATCGACCCGACCGGCGCCGGAGACTGTTTTGCGGCAGCCTTCGTCTCCTTCTGGCTGCGTGGAGAAGCACCCGAGAGAGCGCTCGAGATCGCCAATGGCTGCGGCGCACTGGCGGTGACGAAGAAGGGACCGATGGAAGGCATCGCCTCGCTGGCCAAGGTCGAGGCGTTCATCGCGACCAGCAAGACCGGAGCACCGGCATGAGCCAGGCGACCGACAGGCTGGCCGCCATAGCGTCGGGCCGTGCGGCCGGCGAACGCTGTGGCATCGCCTCGATCTGCTCGGCCCATCCGCTGATCATCGAAGCGGCGCTGCGCCACGGCAAGGCGCGCGGCACCGACGTCCTGATCGAGGCCACATGCAACCAGGTGAACCACGAAGGCGGCTATACCGGCATGACACCAGGCGATTTCCGCCGCTTCGTCGAGGCCATCGCCGGCAAGGCCGGCTTTCCCCTGGACAGGCTGGTGCTCGGTGGCGATCATCTCGGCCCCAATCCCTGGAAGCACCTGCCGGCACCTGAGGCCATGGAAAAGGCAGCGCGCATGGTGGATGCCTATGCCGAGGCCGGCTTCACCAAGATCCATCTGGACGCCAGCATGGGCTGCGCCGGCGAAGGCGCGTCGCCGCCAGACGCGACAATCGCCGCACGCGCCGCCGAACTGGCCGAGGTGGCGGAGGCCGCGATTGAACGAACAGGCGGCACCAAGGCTGTCTACGTCATCGGCACGGAAGTGCCGGTGCCGGGCGGTGCCCTGGAAGCGATGGACCATCTGGCGGTGACGACACCGGAGGCGGCCCGCGAGACGGTGCGCATCCACCGCGATGCCTTCAGCCAGCGCGGCCTCGACCAGGCCTTCTTGCGGGCGATCGGCGTCGTCGTGCAGCCGGGCGTCGAATTCGGCAATGCCGAGGTGATCGCCTACCGGCCGGAACGCGCCCGGGCGCTCGCCGGCACGCTGCGCGACCTGCCGCAATTCGTCTTCGAGGCCCACTCGACAGACTACCAGCCGGTCGCCGCACTAAGGGCTTTGGTCGATGACGGTTTTGCCATCCTCAAGGTCGGGCCATGGCTGACCTTCGCGCTGCGCGAAGCGCTCTACGGATTGAGCCACATCGCTGACATTCTTGCTCCCGACCCGGCGCGGGAAAGCCTGCCGGCGGCGATGGAGCGCGTCATGCTGGCTGCGCCCGGCAACTGGAAGAATTACCATCACGGCTCCGAGGCCGAGCAGCGGATCGAGCGACATTTCTCCTACAGCGACCGTATCCGCTACTACTGGCCGGTGCAGGCGGCGCGGCAGGCCGTGAACGCGCTGATGCAGGCGCTGGGCGAACGCGACATCCCCTCACCCCTGATCAGCCAGTATCTCGGCCGTCTCGACCGCGCGGTGGCGAGCGGATCCGTCGCGCCAAAGGCCAGGGAACTCCTCATCGCAGGCGTGACGGATGTTCTCGACATCTATGCCAGCGCAACTGGCTGATCCCGACAGTTATGTCCGTGGCATCAGAACCAGCGCACCCGTGGCGCGGCGCTAGAGCGGGATGAAATTTATAAGAGTCGTGGGATTCCCAAATCATCGCCGTTCTGATTCAACATGCATGCTGGGAGGAGGCCAGCATGGATGGCAGGGTATTCGATGGATCTTCGCGAGCGGGTT